>NZ_JBFAAX010000134.1:0-14194 GCF_040639995.1 Actinosynnema sp. NPDC023658
GCCTCCGGCGACTTCAGGTGCTCGCCGTCGAGCCCCTCGTCGAGGCCCGGTTCCCTCAGGACGACGGCGGAACCCGGCAGGGCGTACCTCTTGCCGGGCGCCCCGGAGCACAGCACGAGGGCCGCCGCCGACCCGACCGTGCCGACCGCCCAGGTCGACACCTCCGGGGCCACCCAGTCGACCACGTCGCAGACCGCGAACGCGGCCGACAGCGACCCGGCCGCGCTGTCGATGTACAGCCTGATGCCCTTGTCGGGATCCGTGGCGTTCAACAGCAACAACTGCGAGACCACGGCGGTCGAGGCGCTCCTGTCCAACTCGCCGCTGACGACGATCGTCCGGTCGTCGAACATGTCGCTCATCAACTTGTTCAACGCCCAGCCGTGCGCGGACATCCCCGTGGCCACTCCCTCCCGGTACCCACGTGCGGAGTGCACGAACCCGCTCGACGCCGGACGAGCGGTCGGACCGGCGGGGGAGGCCCACCGCGTCCGGCTCGTGGCTGACCGCGCGACGAGCGAAGGCTCAGCGCGAGGGGTTGATCGGGTCGCTCTCCGGCGCGCTGGCCGCCCGGCTGATCACGTGGTCGACCAGGCCGTAGTCACGGGCCTCGGTGGCGCTGAACCAGCGGTCGCGCTCGGCGTCCTTGAGGACCTGCTCCTGCGACTGCCCGCTGAAGCCGGAGATGAGCTCGGCCAACCGGGCCTTCAGCCGGCGCAGGCGGTCCGCCTGGATCGTGATGTCGGACTCGCTACCGCCGACGCCGCCCAGCGGCTGGTGCATCAGGATCTCGGCGTTGGGCAGCGCGTAGCGCTTGCCGGGCGCACCCGCGGACAGCAGGAACTGACCCATCGACGCGGCCATGCCCATCGCGTACGTGGCCACGTCGCACGGGATCAGGTTCATAGTGTCGAAGATGGCCATACCCGCGGTGACCGAACCACCGGGCGAGTTGATGTACATCGCGATGTCGGCGTTCGGGTCCTCGGCGGCCAGCAACAGCATCTGGGCGCAGAGCTTGTTGCCGATCTCGTCGTTCACTTCCTGGCCGAGCACGATGATCCGCTGGGCGAGGAGGCGGTCGTAGAGCGAATCACCCCAGGAAAGGCCACCCGGACCCGCCGCGTTGACGGGCGCGTTGATACCGGACCAGATCGTGGGCGCGGCCGCGACCTGCTTGTGCTCGTACATCTCCACGTGCTGCTCTCTTTCTCTTGCCGCGTCCTGGCATGCGGAGCCCACTCTAGTCGTGGTCGCCCCGGCGCGTGCTCCCGACACCACGGGTTCGCCACAAGCGGACGTGCCCACGACCGGCCCACCGAACACCGCTTCCCTGGCCTGTCCACTCGACCTGTTTCCGCTGGTCAGCGCCCTGCTCCATGATCTGCCGCACCTCCCCGCCGTCTGCCCTCGACGTCGCCGTGACCGAGCCCGTCGGTCGCCTCCGGCCGGTGCGGCCTCGTGGTCGGACGGCTGGCGGACCACCCCACCGCCACCCCCGTAGCGACCCTCTCGACCAAGCGGGCCGCCCGTCCAGCGGCAGGGTCTTCGAGTCGACGTCCTAGTTGGACGTGCGGCGGTATTCCACGACCGACGCTCACCTCACAACGGGCGAGCCGTCTGGTGGCAACCTGTGCCGAGTGGCCGAATGCGACCGACCTAAAAGATCAGGCCCCGAGCGCGTTGTCGCAGCTCAGGGCCTGATTCACCCGGCGAAAGGTGAGTGCCCCCGGCAGGATTCGAACCTGCGACACACGGTTTAGGAAGGCGTGTGGCCGAGCTCTGCTGTCACGTCCCCTGACCTGCGTCGAAGCGGCACCCCGTCGCCCACGTCCACGGAGCCATTTCGCAGTGGCTTCGCGTCTCGCGCTGAGGGCTGGGAGACGGCCCAACCCTGCTCGATGGCAAGACGGCAAAGCCGTCGCGGCAGCCGATCGCCCCGGCCACCACCGTAGCCGGGTAACCGCGCGATCGTCCCGACCGGCAAGCCGCGGGACTCTCCGGCCTCCAGCTCGCCATCACCTCGCGCGCCGTCTCCGGACCACGTGCACCGACTCCGCGCACGGCCGACGGGCGGAGCGAAGCGGGAGCCCGGCGTGCCGTGATGCGGGGAGTCGGTGCCAACGTGCGTCCGGCTCATCCGCGCGCCGCCGCTGGCGGCGCGTGCCTTGATCCCATAGAGCCCAATTCGGCAGCGATCGCCGCAACGTGACAAGAACGTGACTTATTAGCGCTAACGGCAGTCAAGTGTTGCCCGATGGAAAGGTACCTCGACGTTGCGGTTAGGAGAGTCTCGTGAAGAAGGCTCAACCCAATAGGGCCCCTGCTACCGACTTCAACCTGGGCGGTGGACAAGCTGAGGCGGATCCCCTACTGCAACGGGCGTTTTACGAATCTGGCCAATATGCTGCTATGGCGTCTCGCGAAGACCCAAGATGCTTCATTGTCGGTCGCACCGGCAGTGGCAAGTCGGCCATGTTGCAAAGGATTGAAGAGGAAAATCCCGATCACGTAATCAGGATCAATCCGGAAGACCTCTCTTTGCCGTACATATCGGATCTTGGGGTCGTGCGGTTCTTGGCTGCTATGGATGTTCATCTCGACCCCTTCTTCATTGCCCTGTGGAAGCATGTCCTTCTTGTCGAGATTATCCGTCATCGTTACAAGGTTAATTCGCCTGCTGCAAAGCAGAACTTCTTTTCGGCACTTCGCGACAAAATCAGCCGAGATCGTAGCAAGGCAGCGGCACTCGAATATTTGGATGACTTCGATGGCAGCTTCTGGTGCGAGACTGATGAGCGAGTTCGTGACATAACCACTAGATTTGAGGAGCAGGTTAAGAAAGAGGCGGGGGGTAAAATATCAGTGCCTTCGATTGGTGACATATCGCTTTCAGGGGCGGACACTCGAACTCTTGGAGGTGAGACGAAAGCTCAACAGGCCGAGCGTTTCCAGCGGATCGTAAATGAGACGCAACTGCCTCGCTTGAATAAAATGATCGGCGTCTTGGATGATGACATCCTGGATTCTCCGCAAAACTTCACTTACGTCATCATTGATGATCTCGATCGGGATTGGGTCGATGAACAGATACTTAACTCTTTGATTCGGTGCCTGTTCCGCGCTGTCCTGGATTTGAAGCGTGTGCAGAACTTGAAGGTTCTGGTTGCTCTTCGCACGAACATCTTTGATCAACTTGACTTCGGTGCTCGTACCGGCGGTCAAGAAGAAAAGTTTCGCGCGGTTAAAATGATCATGAGGTGGACGAGAGCTGATCTGGAAGAGCTTGTTGGGATCAGGGCTGCGTCCGCGGCGGATGTTCGTGGTATCTCTGGAATCAGTAGCGCAAAAGACCTTCTGCCGGCAACTAACAAGACTCGAGGGAACCCGCTCGACTACATCCTTCGGCGGACCCTTATGCGGCCTCGTGATGCCATCTCGTACTTTAACGAGTGCTTTTCGCTCTCGGCGGGACGTCCGAAAATCACATGGGACAACATTCACGACGCAGAGCAGAGCTACTCGAAGGATCGCCTACTTGCGCTTAGGGATGAATGGAAACCCAGTTTCCCTGACATTGACCAAGTCTTCAACCTCTTCGAGGGCGTGTCAACCAAGATGGAGCGAGGAGAGTTCTATAGTAAGCTCGATGAAGCTGCACTCTTGCCTGCGAATCAGGATTTCTCTGGAACGGTCTGGATGACTGTATTGTCGGAAGCCATCTGGAACGGTAGTGATGGCATTAGCGGTCGAGAGTACCACGGACTTTCTAAGCTGCTCTACGATATTGGCTTTATCGGCATGATCCGTCGCAATGGCGGCGGCGAAATTTATGCCCAAAATGCTCCTGGGCAACTCGATAGGCCGAGCGCCCTGGATGATGTGATGCAATTCACCGTACATCCCGCTTTTAGGTCGGCTTTGGACATCAAGCCGGATAATGGCTGAGGGGCTATAATGGACTAGTGTACAGTTTCAAGGCAAAAGAATTAGCTCAACGTCTGTTGGCGTGGAACCTACCTGTTCGATGGATGCATGTCTTGGGGGTTGCGGAGCGCGCTAAAAAGATGGTTTCCCAGCTCGACCGGACGTCGTTTGAATTATTGATCTCCGCATGCTACCTGCATGATATCGGCTACTCTCCAGTAGTCGCCAGAACCGGATTTCACTCGCTGGACGGTGCTCGGTACCTTCAGGGTGTGGGAGTCTCTGATCGTCTCTGTGGGTTGGTTGCGCATCACTCATGCGCGATGCTTGAGGCGCAGGTGAGAGGATTGTCTGATGAACTCTCGGTGTGGAGTGACGAGAAAACTGTCCTTCGTGATGCACTGTGGTGGGCAGATATGACAACTACGCCGAATGGGCGTGTAACTACTATCGAGGGCCGTATCAAAGAAATTAGAAGACGCTACGGACCGAAAAGTCCGGTATCGATTTTTATTTGTCAGGCGGAGTCGGAGCTAATTGCTGCGGTGGAGCGTACGGAGGCTCGGTTGAGGGCCGCTGGGGTTGAGGTCAGGTGAAATAGGGCTTAGCGCGGTTGCTGAGGCCGTGCTCGATGCGTAGTCGGATTGACGGGTGGATATCGAGGTCGGTTAGACGGTCGGGTTTTACCCAGTGGACTTCCTTGGATTCGTTGCTTGTGCGCAGCTCGCCTCCGATCGGTTGAGCGCGGAAGCAGATGGAGAACTCCTGGCGGACCTCGCCATCGTCATAGGAGATGACGTGGTTGGGGTTGGAGTAGAGGCCGACCAGGCCGGTGACCTCGACATGGATGCCGGTTTCTTCTTCGACCTCGCGGACGACGGCTTGGGTCAGGGTCTCGCCTACGTCCTGGCCGCCGCCGGGGATGGCGTACTTGTCGTTGTCGGTGCGGCGGATCATCAGGAGGCGGCCGGTGGGGTCTTGGACGATGGCGCTCACGGCCACCCGGATGCTGTTGGGCTTCGGGGCGTTCGGGTCGTTGAGGTAGTCGGTCCGGCTCATGGTTCGACCTTGTCAGAAGGTGGCGCGCTTCGCGCCGGCCCAAACGGTCTCCAGGCTTCCGGAGTAGGTCTCGAAGAGGTCGCCTGCGGAGAGTCGGCGTAGGTGGAGGGCTGGGGCGTGGGCTCCGGGGAAGCCGTAGACGTGGGTGTTGACGATCATCTCGTCGTCGAAGCGGAAGACGGAGTTGTAGAGGGTCGTCTTGTGGAGGCGGACCTCGATACCGGGGACGTCAGACAGTGGGCCTACGAAGGCCAGGGCGTTGCGGATGCGGGCGGGGACGGTGCCCTTGCCCAGTTGCTCCTCTTCACTGCGTCGGGTCGCCTCGCGGGCGGTGGGGTCGCCAAAGAGGAGGCGGATGCGGGTTCCGGTCTCGGCCTTGTGGCGCAGCTCCTTGGCGAACGTTGGACGTTCGACCAGGAAGAGGGCGGCCAGGGACAGAACCTCGATGTGCTTGGTGGCGTCGGTGAGGAGTCGGTCCCAAAGGTCCGCGGGGATGTTGTTGCGGTGGGGGTAGACCTTGACCACTTCCGACTCAGCGATCTCGGCCCTGCGCTCCGCAGCTACCGCGTCCGGCCAGAGGTAGTTCTCGGTCTCGCGGACCATCGAGGCGATGGTGTGGCGGTGACGGGGGTAGGGGACGCGGCCCTTGGTGATCCACCGTTCGACGGTCTTGGGGTCCACGCCGGTCGCTCGGGCTACGCGATCGAGGTCCAAACCGTTGCGCAGCAGGGCTTCTCGTAGGCGTTCGTTGGCCATGTTCACCCCTCTGATGACGACTTGGGACGTCTTCAAGCTAGCAGAGACGTCCTTAGAAGTCCCGCTATGCGGTGCTTGCGTCCTCCTGATCGGCCGAAGGTGGTTGGTGTCAAGGTGCTGGACCACGGGTCCAGTCGACGCTGATGACAGGAGAGCGGCTGTGGCGATCACGGGTGGGAGCAGGCTCCCGGCGACGCACGACTTCGTGTTTCCGCGTGGTGCGTTGGTGATGGGTGTGGAGCCGGTGTTGCGGTTCCAGTCGGCCGAGGAGCGGGCGAAGGGGTTGCCGGTCCAGCAGGAGACGGACAAGGAGTCCGGGTTGCTGGTGTGGTCGGTGTTGGTGATCGACCAGGCGGCGGAGCGGAAGACGGATGCGGTGGTGACGGTGAAGATCGCGGCTCCGCACCAGCCGGTGCCGCCGGAGGCGATTCCGGGGACGGATGTGCGGCCGGTGGTGTTCGAGGGGTTGACGGTGACGCCGTGGATCGATGACAAGGCGTGCCGGGGCAGTCATGGGGGTGAGCGGCATCGGTGCCGGGCGAAGCTGGGGTACAGCTTGCGGGCCTCGGGCATGAAGCCCGTGGCGGTCAAGCCTACCGCGAAGGCCGCGTGATCGGGATGCGCGTGGACATGGTTCGGATTCACGTGACCGATGACCTGCCCATTCGGGCTTTCGCTCAGGAGTACGCGGATCGGGTGGAGATCCGCTTCGGCAACCCGATCCCGGTCGCCCTGGTGGTGGATCGGAATTCGATCAACAGGTTGCGGTGGGCGTTGCAGACCGGGGGTGCCGCGTTGGGTGTGGTGGGGGATGAGTGGGAGTGAGTGAGGCGGAGGAGTTGTGGTCGGCGGTGTCGTCGGCAACGACGCTGCGGGACGCTCATGACGCGTTGGCGAAGGTGACGCCCTCGTTCGCGGAGACGCAGGTGCCGTGGCGGGATTTCTACCTCCAGTCGGCCGAGGTGTACGAGCGGGTGGCAGAGACCGATCCCGGTCGGCGGAAAGAGGCGTTGTTCCTGGCGGAGTTGCACCGGGAGAAGGCGGAGAAGATCGCGCACGGTCTGGTCGCCTGGACTGCTGCGCAGCGCGCGGGGTTCGGTGAGCGGTACACGGTCCGGCTTCGAGGTGAGATGTTCGGCAAGGCCGTGCGGTTGGCGGGGTTCCACTCGGACTACGCGCTGGCCAGGGCGATGGGGCTCAACCGGTCCACGGTGAAACGTGCGCGCGAGGGCGAGCTCCGTCCTGGGCCGAGGTTCATCAGTGGGGCGTTGAAAGCGCTCGCGCCGCTGGAGTTCGACGACCTTTTCGAGGTCGACACGCACGAGTGACGGCGCGGCCGCAGAAGTCGGCTCCGCGCGGTAGGTGATTCCGGATTCCCGGTCGGTGTGGTCGTGGGGAACAGGCCCGAGTCTTGGCGGGCTGAGCCTGTTCCCCGACGACCGCACGGACCGGTCTCTTGCGCGCTTTCGTTGACACACAAGGGGAATCGGTCATGTCGAGGGTATCGGTACGTGGGGGACGTGCGTCAAGTCGGCGTAGTGCCCCGTCCGTGTGGAAATTGTCCAACGGTCGCCCCTGTGGGGCGTGCAGGCGGTTCGGTGTCTACGCACCCAATCAACTCGTCTGCTGTGGCTGTCTGGGCTGGCTGCCGTTGATTTTCGCGCCGGTGGAGCGTGCGCGATGAACGGCGGGAAGTGGGTTGATCCGGCTCCGTTCGAGGGTGTGCGGCCCCGGGTGCCGTGGTGGGCGTTGGTGCCGGGCAAGGCGAAGTGGATCGCGGCACTGGTGGCGCTGGTGTGGTTCGTTGTCGTCGGGGCCGTGCGCCTGGTGCTCGTCGTGGTCCGGTATCCGGCGGCCACGCTGGTGCCGTTGACGGCGGCCTGGTGCTGGCTGCGGTTGGGGCTGTCGCCGCTGGTCCTGGCCTTGCTGAGCCTGACGGCGGCGCTCACGATCTGGGCCGGTCTGGATCGGGCCTCCTTCCTCCGGCACGTGTGGTTCCGGGGCGTCACCGAGTACCGCCGGGCCACCGTCTACGTACCGCGCTGGCGCACCACCATGCGCCTGGCCGAGCTGGCCAAGCGGGACCGGGGACGTGAGTACCGGCCGAAACTGCGGCGGGTCCGGTCTGAGGGGTGGCGGGATCGTGTTCGGGTGCGGATGGTGCCTGCCCAGTCGCCGGAGGCGTGGGAGCTGCGGCGGGATGGTCTGGCGCACTCGTTCGGTGCTCGCTCGTGCCGGGTGCGGGTGCTGCGGCCTCGGGTGATCGAGCTGGACTTCGTCCACCGTGACCCGCTGGTGCGTCCGTTGCCCGTCCCTGCGCTGACCGATGCCGAGGTGGATCTCAAGCGGGTGGTCGTGGGGCGGACGGAGACGGGCAGGCCGTGGCGGCTGCGGCTGCTCGGGTCTCAGGTGCTCGTGGTCGGTGTGCCCGGTGCGGGCAAGGGCTCGGTGTTGTGGTCGTTGGTGTGGCAGCTCGCGCCGGCGGTTCGGGCGGGTCTGGTGCGGCTGGTGGGCATTGACCCGAAGGGCGGCATGGAGCTGGGGCAGTGCCCGGACGCCTTCGACCGGGTCGTGTACGACAACGGGCCGGAAGCCGTTGCACTGCTTGAGGAAATCGCCGCAGAGGTCAAGGAACGTGCCACCCGGTACCGGGGTGTGCGGCGGCTGTGGGCGCGGTCGACGGGAGAGCCGTTCACGGTTTTGGTGGTGGACGAGCTGGCGGACCTGATCGCCTACCAACCCGACAAGCAGCTCCGCGAACGAGCGGTGCGGGCTGTCCAGACGATCACCTCGCAGGGCCGTGCGCCTGGGTACGCGGTCGTGGGCCTGGTGCAAGACCCGCGCAAGGAGGTCGTGTCCTTCCGGCACCTGTTCTCCACCCGGGTGGCGCTGCGCCTGGACGAGCCGCAACAGGTCGACATGGTCCTTGGCGACGGTGTCCGACAGCGCGGCGCGGCGGCCCACGAGATCAGCGAGAACACGCCCGGCGTCGCCTGGATCAAGGAGGACGGGCAGAGGGAGCCGGAACGGGCACGAGCCTTCCACGTCACCGACGCCGACCTGGTCGAGCTGGGCCTGTTCTTGGCCGACGCGGAGGTGCACGACTTCCCGACTCGGCCGGATGGCTCGGGGGAGGTGGCGGCGTGAGCGAGTACCTGACCCGTGCGGACCGGATGAAGCAGCCAGCGGCGCTGGATGTCGCTCGGGCGGTGGCTGAGGAGCACGGTGTCTGCGTCCGGCCGTTGGCCAAGGAGCGGGTCGACCTGGACACCGGGCGAGTGGACATCGTGCCTGTCCCGTGTGGGTCGACGGTGGCGAGTGTCTGCCCGACGTGCGCGGAGAAGAACCGGCGGTTGCGGATGGCGCAGTGTCGGGAGGGGTGGCACCTGACCGAGGAGCCCGACTTCACCCCGGACCCGCCCAGCGACGATCAGCGGGCACTGACTGCCTACCGGGCTGACCTGGTGAAGGTGTACCGGCAGGCCGTTGAAGAGGGCGACGAGATCGGCGCGGAGGAGGTTCGAGAGGAGGTCGCCGGGGTCGACGCCGAACTTCGGCAGCTCGGAATCCGCGGTTCACTCCCCGCTCTGGAGGTACATCCACGGATCACCCGGAAGCGGTCGACCAGGCGGCGGCAGGATGCGCCGAACCTGCCTCGGCGGCCGGTCACCAAGCGCACGGTCGGGCGGGTGTTCGGGGGCAAGTACCAGCCCTCGACCTTCCTCACGCTGACGCTGAACAGCTACGGCAAGGTGCGTAGCGATGGCACGCCGGTCGACCCGAACTCCTACGACTACCGGCGGGCGGCTCGGGACTCGGTGCACTTCGCAGCACTACTCGATCGGTTCGTGCAGAACCTTCGGCGGTGCGTCGGGTGGGATGTGCAGTACTTCTCGACCGTCGAACCTCAGCGGCGACTGGCGCCGCACTGGCACGCCGCGATCCGGGGTTCGATCTCGCGCGCGGAGCTGCGGGCGGTCACGGAGGCCACCTACCACCAGGTGTGGTGGCCGAGCCACGACGAGATCAAGTACAGCGGCGACAACCGGCCGGTGTGGGATGCGCGGGCGAAGGGGTTCGTCGACCCGACTACCCGCGAACCGCTGCCGACGTGGGATGAAGCGCTGGACCAGGTGGAGCGTCCGGCGCACGTGGCGCGGTTCGGGGTGCAGGTGCACTCCAAGGGCATCCTCGGCGGCACGGAGGAGGCCGGGCGGCACATCGGCTATCTGACGAAGTACCTGACCAAGAGCATCGGTGAGTGCTTCGACGCCCAGACCGCCCGCCAGGAGGACCACGCCGAACGGCTGTGCGCCGAGCTGTCCGTCACGCCCTGCTCTCCGCAGTGCCCGGTGTGGCTGCTCTACGGGGTCCAGCCGAAAGGCGCGCGGCTATCTATGGAGGCTGGCCGGTGCAAGGGCAAGGCGCACAAGCGCTCAACCCTCGGTGTGGCCGGTCGGCGGGTGTTGGTGTCGCGGAAGTGGTCCGGGAAGTCGCTGGCCGACCACAAGCACGATCGCAAGGAATTCGTTCGGCAACTGCTTGCCGACGTGGGGATCACCGGAGACGACCAGCCCAAGCGGGTCGTCTGGAACAACGTGCAGCCCGGTGACCCGAACGTGCCCCCACGACCACACCTGCTGCTGCGGGCGGTCGCGGAGCGGCGTCGATGGAAGGCCGAGTACACGGCGGCTCTGCTCGCCTCGGCCAGTCCGCCAAACCGTTCGGCAACTGCTCAAGCTGCGTAAACGGGGGTTCGGGGATGAGTGGCAAGGTGCGTGAGCTGGCTGAGTTGATGTCTGTTCCGGAGATGCTGGAGGCCCTGGGTGGGGAGGTCTCGCGGGACACGTTCTACAAGTGGCGGCAGACGGGGAAGGGGCCTCGGTGCTTCGCGCTGCCCAACGGTGAGCTGCGGTGCAAGCGGGTGGACTTCCTCGCTTGGCTCGATGACCTGTACCGGGCGGCGGCATGACGACCACGTTCAAGGTCCGGTTCTGGGAGATCGCGGACTGGTCGAAGAAGAAGGGCAAGGACGGGAAGCGGAAGGCTCGGCCGTATGGCGTGCGGTGGGTGACCGACACCAAGTCGCACTCGGAGTGGTTCGGGACCAAGGCCTTGGCCAACAGTCGTCGGTCGGAGCTGATGCAGGCAGCTCGACGGGGTGAGGAGTTCGACGTCGAGACGGGTCTCCCGGTCTCGGAGCTGAAGCGGCGCAACTCGCTGTCCTTCGTGGAGTTTGCGCAGTCCTACATGGATATGAAGTGGCCGGATGCTGCTGCTACTACTCGGGGAAGCACCGTGGAGGCGTTGGCCACGGCTGGTGCGGCGTTCGTCCGGGATGGAGCCGGACGGCCGGAGGTGAACGAGCTGCGGGGTGTGCTCACGCGCAACCTGCTGCCTCCGACCACCCGTGACGGGGAGCTGTCGCGTGAGGGGCGGGAGGTGGTGGATTGGCTGGTCCGGAACTCGCGTCCGCTGTTCGAGCTGACGGATGCTGCGACGGTCCGTGAGGTGTTGGACGCACTGGCGGTCAAGCTCGACGGCAAGGCGGCGGCGGCCACGGTCTACCAGCGGAAACGGGCGGTGTTGTTCAACCTGCTGTCCTACGCGGTGGAGCTGGGGCTCATCCCGGACAACCCGTTGACCAGGGTGAAGCGCAAGGTCGCGAAGGTGGTCGAGCAGGTCGACCCGCGTGTCGTCGCCAATCCCGGCCAGGTGGAGCGGCTGTTGACCGCGGTGACCTACGTCGGTCGGCGGAACCAGGACCGGGGCGCGCACTTGGCGGCGTTCTTCGCGACCGGCTACTACGCGGCTGCTCGGCCCGCTGAGGGCTTGGGGCTCCGTGGGGATGACTGCACCCTGCCGGTGGAAGGCTGGGGCCTGCTCATGCTCGGTGAGTCGCGTCCGGCGGCCGGGAAGCGGTGGACGGACTCGGGGGAGGTCCACGACCGGCGGGGCCTGAAGCACCGTGGGGTGAAGGACGTGCGGCCGGTGCCGATTCCGCCGGTGCTCGTCCGCATCCTGCGGGGTCACCTCGACCGGTTCGGGACCGGGCCGGACGGGCGGCTGTTCCGCTCACCCGGCGGAGGGGTCGTGTCCTCGTCCACCTACTACCGGGTGTGGGAGGAGGCCCGCCAGTACGCCCTGACCCCTGCCCAGGCGGCCTCTCCGCTGGCTGGGCGGCCGTACGACCTTCGGCACGCCGCAGTCTCGCTCATGCTCAACGGTGGCGTCCCGGCCACGGAGGTGGCGGAGCGGGCGGGGCACTCGGTTGACGTGCTGCTCAAGGTGTACGCGAAGTGCATCGACGGGCAGCGGGAGAAGGTCAACAAGCTGGTTGAAGCGCTGTTCGGTGACGAGTAGCGCAGGTCTCACTGCGACCCCCTGGGAACCCGACCCAGGGGGTCGAGCCGTTTCGCGGTGGTTTCGCGGAGGGCGGCAGACAGGGGCGGATTCCGGCTGACGGTGACTGACGTAAAAGATCAGGCCCCGAGCGCGTTGTCGCAGCTCAGGGCCTGATTCACCCGGCGAAAGGTGAGTGCCCCCGGCAGGATTCGAACCTGCGACACACGGTTTAGGAAACCGATGCTCTATCCCCTGAGCTACGAGGGCGCGGGGGTGAGCCTACCGGGTGGTGGGTCGGGCTTCCGGTGGCGGGGTTGTCACTCGGTGGGCCTAGGGGTGTGCACCTTCGGTTAGGGGGTCGGCCGCCGGCGGTCGGCTGTACGGCTGAAGTGGGGCGGCCCGTCTGTTCCGCGTCGGCCCGGTCAGGTACAGAGGGGACATATCCCCTCCGACGAAAGCCATCCCATGAGCAGCCGACCCTGGCCTGACTTCCGTCCCGGCCCGCTGGGCTCCCTCGGTGCCTGGTGGAGACGCCTGCGCGCGCGCCCGGACGCCGAGCAGTACGCGTTCGTCCCGGCCTCGACCTCGCACCAGCACCCGTTCGAGTCGCCGCTCCCCAGCGCCGTCTACGGCCTCGACTTCCAGGCCCGGATGACGATCCACTGGCGCGTCGACCTCACGACGGGCGTCCGGCACAACGCGCCGCGCAGCGCCGCGGTCAACGACATCGTCCACCGGGCCCGCGCCCTGACCGAACGGGCGATGCTCGTGCACCACGCGCCGCTCCAGCACCAGCTCGGGGCGGAACTGGCCGCGGAACGGCAGGTCGAGGGCACGCACGTGTGGGCGCGCGCGGACGCGGTGGAGCTGACCGTCGACGAGACGGACCTGGCGATGGCGCGCAAGCACATCGAGCTCCTCCAGACCACGACGATGCGGCAAGCCGAACGGGACGCCGAACGCGCCGAGATCAAGTACCTGCGCGACGAGGTGCTGACCGACCTGTCCACCGCGACGATCTGGTGGTTGGTCCGCAACGGCTACGAGGTGGAGCAGGCGGTGGCCCTGAGCCGGCACCTGGCCGACCTCGTCGGCATCGCCTCGCAGCGCCGCGACCAGCACTGGGCCGACACGCTGGTCACCTCCTTCGAGAGCGCCCTGCCCCGCCTGGACGACGGGCACCGCGCCGACGTCCGCCTGCACCTGGCCAAGGCGCTGGGCATCTACGGCGGCTCGCACGTCGCCGCGGAGTTCGCGGAACAGGTCGGCCTCCCGCCGCAGCTCCCGCCGAACCACCACCAGAACGGGGCCAAGCCGCTGCCCTGATTGCCTAACCTGGCGGGGTGAACCACAACCTGACCGAGGTGCGTGGCGCCGCCGTGGCCGGAGCGTTGCGCGTCCTCGCCCGGCTCACGCCGTACGTCGAACCCGAGCTGATCGGCCTGCGCGAGGTGGTGCGGCCCGGTGATGTGTGCGTCGACATCGGCGCCGCGCTGGGCCTCTACACCGTGTCGCTGTCCCGCCTCGTAGGTCCACAAGGGACAGTGCACAGCATCGAGCCGCTGGTGTTCGCGCACCCGACCCTGTCGTTCCTGCTGCGCCCGCGCGAGGGCGGCAACGTCGTGCGGCACTCCGTCGCGCTGGGCGTCAGCGAGGGCCGTGACGTGATGAGCGTCCCCGTGCGGCACGGCACACCGGTCACCGGCCGCTCGTTCCTCACCGCGGGCGCGGACGGGCTGGGCTCCAACGCCGAGTTCACCGACCACCTGGAGGTACTGGTCCGCACGGACACCCTGGACCGCTTCTGTGCGGCCAACGCCATCGACCGCCTGGACTTCGTCAAGGCCGACGTGGAGGGTGCGGAACTGCGCGTGCTGCAAGGCGGCTCGGAGACCATCGAGAGGTTGCGGCCGAAACTCCTCCTGGAGGTGGAGGAGCGGCACGTGCGGCGCTTCGGCTACCGGGCCGGTGACGTGCAGGACTGGCTCGCCGAGCGCGGCTACCGGATGCACGCCTGGCACCGCAACACGTGGCGGCGGGTCGACCGGATCGACGACCGCGTCCGGAACTACCTGTTCATCCCGGCCTGAGGTGGCGGAAGCGGGAG
>NZ_JBFAAX010000135.1:0-3090 GCF_040639995.1 Actinosynnema sp. NPDC023658
GGGGAAGCCATGGGGTACCGAGAGATCACCGACTTCCGGTTCGAGGGATACGACATGTTGGACACGTAGGCGAACCGGCCGTCCGCCGACACCACGACCTCGGCCGGGTAGTTGCGCGGCGAGGTCGGCGCACCGGCGGGCAGCGTGCTCAGCTTCGCGCCGGGCGTCAGCACGCCGCGGTCGTAGCCCGCCACCACGACCGTGGAGTCCAGCTCGTTCGCGATGTAGGCGAACCGGCCCGAGGGGTGGAACGCCAGGTGCCGCGGCCCCGCGCCGGAGTGCAGCCGGGAGGTGGCGGCCGGCGTGAGCTTGCCCTGGTCGGTGAGCCGGTAGGCGAACACCGCGTCGGCGCCCAGGTCGACCGCCAGCACGAACTCCCCGGTCGGGTCGGGCAGCACCTGGTGCGCGTGCGGCCCCTCCTGCCGGTCCGGGTCGGGGCCCGCGCCCCGGTGCACGACCAGGTCGGTGCGCTCGCCCAGCCCGCCGTCGGGGCGCACCGGGTGCACGGACACGCTGCCGGAGCTGTAGTTGGCCGACAGCACGTGGCCCCGGTGGAGCACCAGGTGGCACGGGTCAGCGCCGCCGGTGCTCCGGCTGTTCACCACCTTCGGCACGCCGTCCGCGCCGACCGCCAGGGCGGTCACCTGGCCGTCCGACTTCTCGTTGACCGCGTACACCCGGCGCCCGGCGTCCACCACGAACGACGGGTTGGGCACGTTCGGCACCACGCCGGTGACCCGCAGCCCGCCCGTGGCCGGGTCGTACGCGCCGAGCCCGAGGCCCTTCCCACCGCCCGCCCACGACGTGTAGGTGCCCAGGTAGGCGGGGATTTCGGCCAGGCGGCCCTCCGCTGCCCCGGATCCCTCCGGCTCGGGAGAACCCGACCGGTCCGCTCGGGCGACACCCTCGGTCATCAACAACCCCGTTCCCACGCCTGCGGCCCCCAGGAACCGCCGCCTGTCCACCACCACACCGCACCTCCGCTCGACCGCCCGCGGCGGTTTCACAGTGGCCTAGACCACTGCGTGCAAGCAAGAGGCGCAATGAAGATTGCGCTCAGCGCAACGGGTCGGCGTCCCGGAGCCGTGCCAACTCGACGGTCGGATCGTACGAGGGTTCGGGGTAGGAGGGCGCCAGGTCGCGCAGCGCCTCCAGCAGCAGCCGGGCCACGACCCAGTTGCGGTACCACTTGCGGTCCGACGGCACGACGTACCAGGGCGCGACCGGGGTCGAGCACTTGACCAGCGCGTCCTGGTAGGCCACCTGGTAGCGGGAGAACTTGGCCCGCACCTCCAGGTCCGCCGGGTTGTACTTCCAGTGCTTGAGCGGGTCCTCCAGCCGGGCGATGAGCCGCTCCTTCTGGCGCTCCGGCGAGACGTGCAGGAAGCACTTGACGGTCGTCACACCCTGCTCGGCCAGCTCCGCCTCGAAGGCGTTGATCTGCCGGTACCGCCGCCGCCACTCGGTCGACGGGACGAGGTTGTCGACCCGCGCGACCAGCACGTCCTCGTAGTGCGACCGGTCGAACACGCCGATGTAGCCGGGCTGCGGCACCTGGCGGCGGACGCGCCACAGGAAGTCGTGCCGCAGCTCGGTGCGGGTCGGCTTCTTGAACGAGGCGATGCGCAGGCCCTGGGGGTTGACCAGGCCCGCGACGTGCCGGATCGTGCCGCCCTTGCCCGAGGTGTCCATGCCCTGCAGCACCAGGAGCACCCGCCGCTCGCCGCCGCCGGTCCCCTCCGCGTACAGGGCCTCCTGGAGGTCGTCGAGCTCCTCCCCGACCCGGGCCATGTCCTTGGCGGCCGCGTGCTTCGACGTCGGTCCGACCGGCGTCCCGGCGGGGTCGACCTCCGAGAGGTCGAAGTCCTCCGGGTTCACCCGGAAGACGCCCGAAATCGGCTGGACCTGCGCGGACTCATCGGCCATCGTCGGAGCGTATCCCGCTGATCATGCCCGTGCCCACTGCGCAACGGATGACCGCGAAAGCGTCACCCTGCGCAACGAACATGCCGGACGCGCAACGACTGACGGATGAAATCGCTGGCCAAGGCCCCTTAGCCTGGTGACATGACCGTCCTCGACTCACCCGCCGCCGGGCACGCGCCCTCCTCCGAACAGTTCATCTCGCTCGACGAGGAGTGGAGCACGCACAACTACCACCCGCTGCCGGTCGTCATCGCGCACGGCGAGGGCGCGTGGGTCACCGACGTCGAGGGCCGCCGCTACCTGGACTTCCTGTCCGGCTACTCGTCGCTGAACTTCGGGCACCGCCACCCCGACCTGGTCGCCGCCGCGGTGGAGCAGCTGGGCCGGGTCACGCTGACCAGCCGCGCGTTCCACCACGACCAGTTCGGCCTGTTCTGCCGCGAGCTGGCCGAGCTGACGGGCACCGAGACGGTGCTCGCGATGAACTCCGGCGCGGAGGCGGTGGAGTCCGCGATCAAGGTCGCCCGCAAGTGGGCCTACCGGGTGAAGGGCGTGCCGGCGGGCACGGCCGAGATCGTGGTCGCCGGGTCGAACTTCCACGGCCGCACCACCACGATCGTCTCGTTCTCCACCGACGACGCCGCGCGCAACGACTTCGGGCCGTTCACGCCGGGCTTCAAGGTCGTCGAGTACGGGTCGCTGGACGCGCTGCGCGGGGCGATCACCGAGCGGACTGCGGCGGTGCTGCTGGAGCCCATCCAGGGCGAGGCGGGCGTGGTCGTGCCGCCGGCGGGCTACCTGGCGGGCGCGCGGGCGCTGTGCGACGAGCACGACGTGCTGCTGATCGCGGACGAGATCCAGTCCGGCCTGGGCCGCACCGGCGACCTGCTGGCGCTGGACCACGAGGGCGTGCGGGCCGACCTGTACACGCTGGGCAAGGCGTTGGGCGGCGGGATCCTGCCGGTGTCGGCGGTGGTCGGCAGCCGCGCGGTGCTGGGCGTGCTGCGGCCCGGGGAGCACGGGTCGACGTTCGGCGGCAACCCGCTGGCCTGCGCGGTCGGGCGGGCGGTCGTGCGGCTGCTGGCGACCGGCGAGTTCCAGCAGCGGTCCCGGGAGCTGGGCGCGCACCTGCACGCGCGGCTGGGCGAGCTGGTCGGGCGCGGG
>NZ_JBFAAX010000135.1:3100-13952 GCF_040639995.1 Actinosynnema sp. NPDC023658
GCTGTGGGCCGGCGTCGAGATCGCGCCGGGCGGGCCGCGCGGTCGGGCGGCGTCCGAGGCGCTGGCCGGGCTGGGCGTGCTGTGCAAGGAGACGCACGACTCCACCCTGCGCGTCGCTCCCCCGCTCGTGATCACCCGCGAGGAGCTGGACCGCGGTGTCGATGCGATCAGCGAGGTGCTGGACACGCAGCGTTGACGCCGACCGGCCGGTGCCGGGCACGCGGCGCCGACGCGCTTGGCAAAGAGTCTTATACCCGCCGTTGACCCAGGTCACAGACTTGTCGAGGGAGGCGTGCCCGGGGCGGTCCGCCGTGCATCCTTACCCCCATGGGTGAACGGAAGAGGGCTCGGGCGGCCGTCGCGCTGGGACGGTGGGTCGAGCCCGAGGAGGTCCTGGCGCGCGGGCGCGAGCTGCGGGCCGCGGTGGGCCACGAGGCGCACCGCGCGATGACGCTCGCGCCGGACCGGCCCGACGTGGTCGAGTTCGTGGAGGCGTCGAACCGGGGCAGGCTGCCCGACCTGGTGCCGTTGCGGATCGGGCGGATGCTCGTCTCGCCGTTCGCGTTCTTCCGGGGCAGCGCCGGGCTGATGGCGGGCGACCTGGCCGCGGGCGCGCGCAGCGGCCTGGAGGCGCAGCTGTGCGGTGACGCGCACGCGGCGAACTTCGGCCTCTACGGCACGCCCGAGGGCCAGATCGTGATGGACATCAACGACTTCGACGAGACGCTGCCCGGCCCGTGGGAGTGGGACCTGAAGCGGCTGGCGACGTCGTTGGTGCTCGCCGGCCGGGAGGGCGGCGTGTCGGAGAAGGGCTGCCGCGACGCGGCGTCCGACGCGGTGCGCGCCTACCGGGGCGCGGCGCGGCACCTGGCCGGGATCCCGTTCATGGAGTCGTGGACGGCGCTGGGCGACGAGTCGGCGCTGTCCAAGACCAAGGCCGACGACCTGCTGGACGACTTCACCAAGGCCGCGTCCAAGGCGCGCAAGAACACCAGCGCCCGGGTGGCGGCGAAGTGGACGCGGCGCGAGGGCGAGCACATCCGGTTCGTCGCCGACCCGCCGGTGCTGTCCCGCATCACCCAGGAGGCCGCGGACGCCGTCGTCGACGCGCTTCCGTCCTATGTGGACACCCTGCGCGAGTCCCGGTACAACCTGATCATGCGCTACAGCGTGTCCGACGTGGCGTTCCGCGTGGTCGGCACCGGCAGCGTCGGGTGGCGCAACTACCTGATCCTGTTGCACGGCAACGGTGACGAGGCGCTGGTGCTCCAGGCGAAGGAGGCGCGGCCGTCGGCGCTGGCGCCGTTCCTGGGCACACCGCCGGTCAAGCACGAGGGCAAGCGGATCGTGCACGGCGCGCGGCTCGTGCAGGCGGAGACCGACATCCTGCTCGGCTGGACCACGATCGAGGGCAGGCCCTACATCGTGCGGCAGTTCCGCAACCGCAAGGGCGAGATCGACGCCACCACGCTGAAGCGGGACGACCTGGACGACTACGGCAGGCTCGCGGGCGGGCTGCTGGCCCGCGCGCACAGCCGGTCGGTGGACCCTCGGCTGCTGGCCGGGTACTGCGCCGGCGGCGAGGAGCTGGACGAGGCCATCGCCCGCTACGCGCTGGACTACGCCGACCGGACGTGCGCCGACCACGAGGCGTTGCAGGCGGCGGTCAAGGCCGGCCGGCTGCCCGCCGAAGTCGGGTGACACCCGGGCCCGCTCCCGGGGTGCCCCCGCGGCCCGGGACCGCTAGGTTTGCCGGGGTGGAGTGGATCGGGCTGATCAGACACGGCGAGAGCATCGGCAACGTGGCGCGCGAGGCGGCGGAGTCGGGCGGGCACGACGTCATCGACATCTCCCAACGGGACGCGGACGTGCCGCTGTCCCCCAACGGTGAGCAGCAGGGGCGGGCGCTGGGGCGGTGGTTCGCCGCGATGCCCCGCGAGCAGTGGCCGGACCTCGTGGTCGCCTCGCCGTACCGGCGGGCCATCGACACCGCCGCGCTGGCCCTGCACGGGCACCCGCGCACGTTGGTCGACGAACGGCTGCGCGACCGCGAGCTGGGCGTGCTGGACCTGTTGACCACGCACGGCGTGGCGCACCGCCACCCGGACGAGCTGGTGCGCAAGCGCCGGCTCGGCAAGTTCTACTACCGGCCGCCGGGCGGCGAGTCGTGGGCCGACGTGCTGCTGCGGCTGCGGTCGCTGGTGCGCGACCTGGACGGGCAGCGCGTGCTGCTGTTCGCGCACGAGATCACGCCCTTCCTGCTGCGCTACCTGCTGGAGGGCCTGCCGGAGCGGGACATGCTGGCCTACGCGCACAACTCCGTCGTGCCCAACGGCTCGCTGACCTCGTGGCGACGCGAGGACGGCGGCTGGGTGCTGGAGCGGGAGTTCGAGACCGGTCACCTCGTGGAGCACGGGGCCGAGCCGACGGAGACCGCGGATGCCACCACGCGCTCGGCCTGAGCCCGTCACGCCCGCCCTGCTGCGCGAGTGGCCGACCGGCCGCGACGACGGCGGCGCGGTGCTCGTCGTCGGAGGTTCGCGACGGGTGCCCGGCGCGGTGCTGCTGAGCGGCATCGCGGCGCTGCGCACGGGTGCGGTGACGCTGCAGCTCGCCGTGGCGGACCGGCACGCCTCCGGGCTCGGGCTGGCGGTGCCCGAGGCGATGGTGGTCGGGCTGCCGGAGACGGACTCCGGCGCGGTGTCCCGCGCGGCGGCGGACGAGCTGGAGGACCTGGTCGGCGAGGCCGGCGCGCTGGTCGTCGGTCCCGGCCTGACCGACCCCGACGAGACGGCCGCCCTGGTGGAACGGCTGCTGCCCGCGTCCCGCGGTCCGGTGGTGCTCGACGCGTTCGCGCTGGGCGCGCTGGGCACGCACCCCGGGCTGGGCGACCCGGTGCGCGGTCGGCTGGTGCTCACGCCGAACGTGACCGAGGCCGGGTTCCTGCTGGGCGACGAGGTCGAGGACCACGTGGACGCCGCGGTGGCCATCGCCGGGAAGTACGACGCGGTGGTCAACCTGATGGGCGTGACGGCCGCGCCCGACGGCCGGGTGTGGCAGGACGGCGCCGGTCACGTCGGCCTGTCCACGTCGGGCAGCGGGGACGTGCTGGCGGGGCTGGTCGGCGGCATGGCGGCGCGGCACGACGACCTGGCGCGGGCCGCCTGCTGGGCCGGGCACGTGCACGCGGTGGCCGGTCAGCGGTTGGTGTCGCGCACCGGGCTGACCGGGATGCTGGCCCGCGAGCTGCTGGACGAGGTCCCGCGGGTCCTGGTGGAGCTGCGGTCGCGCTAGGAGCGGGCGTCGAGGACGACCGGCCGGCGGAAGGTCCGCAAGACCAGGTGGGCGGTGGCGGCGACGACCAGCGCGGCGGTGACGACGTGCGCCGCCACCAGCGCCACGGGCAGTGCCAGCGCCTCCTGGGTCGACCCGATCGCACCCTGGACGACCGCCACCGCCAGCAGGGCGAGCGCGGCGCGGTCGCGCAGCAGCACCACCGCCGCGACCTGAAGCACCACCAGGAGCACGACGGCGATCCCGTGGGCCGTGGTCACCGCGGCGGGGTCGAAGCCGAACCGGCGCGCGCCCTCGTCACCGGCGTGCGGGCCGCTGCCGGTCACCACAGCGCCCAGGACCATCACGGCGGTGAGCGCCACCGGCAGCGCCGCCACCACCCACCGCACGCGGGGGTTCGCCGGTGCGCGCAGCTCGGCGTCGGGCCGGCCCAGCAGGTCGACCAGCACGACGAGCGCGGCGACCAGCGCCATGCTGCTCAGGAAGTGGACCGCGACGATCCCCGGCGCGAGCTCCTGGCGCACGCTGAGCCCGCCCACCAGGCCCTGCACGCCGACGCCCACCAGGACCGCGACGGCCAGCGGCAGGGACTTCGGCGGACGGGAGCGGTGCCGGGCGACCGCGACGACGAGGACCAGGGTGACGAGCCCGACGACGATGCCGAGCACCCGGTTGCCGAACTCGACGATCCCGTGCACGCCCATCTCCGACGTGGTGACGAAGGAGTCGTCGGTGCACTTCGGCCACGTGGGGCAGCCCAGCCCCGAACCGGTCAGCCGCACCAGCGCGCCGGTCAGCACGATCAGGACGTTGGCCACGAGGGCCGCGACGGCCGCCGAACGGGCGGTCTGCCGGACGGAGAGCCGTACCGCGTTCACGTCCGGCAGCGTAGATCGCCTTACCTGAGGCGCTTCACGCGCGTCTCGTCCCACACCGGCTCGTCGACCTCGACCACCTCGCCGTCGGACCGGAACAGCAGGAACCGGTCGAAGCCGCGGGCGAACCACCGGTCGTGGGTGACCGCGACGACCGTGCCGGTGAACCCCTCCAGCGCGTCCTGCAACGCCTCGGCCGAGTTCAGGTCGAGGTTGTCGGTCGGCTCGTCGAGCAGCAGCAGCGTGGCGCCGGACAGCTCCAGCAGCAGCACCTGGAACCGCGCCTGCTGGCCGCCGGACAACGTCTCGAACCGCTGGTCGCCCTGCTTGCCCAGGCCGTAGCGGCTCAGCACGGCCATCGCCGCGCCCCGGTCGAGCCCCTTCCGGCCGCCCTCGCCGTGCCACAGGACGTCGACCAGCGTGCGGCCGATCCACTCGGGGTGCTGGTGGGTCTGCGCGAACAGGCCCGGCACGACGCGCGCGCCCAGGCGGCACACGCCGGTGTGCGTGACGTCGCCGCCGCCGAGCAGCCGCAGGAAGTGGCTCTTGCCGGAGCCGTTCGAGCCGAGCACGGCCACCCGGTCCTCGAAGAAGATCTCCACGTCGAACGGCTTCATCAGCCCGGTGAGTTCGAGGTCCTGGCACGTGATCGCCCGGACGCCGGTGCGGCCGCCGCGCAGCCGGGGCGCCACCTTCTCGTCGGTCGGCAGCTCGGGCGGCGGCCCGGCCTCCTCGAACCGCTCCAGCTTGGCCCGCATGACCCGGTACTTGGCGGCCATCACCTCGCTGATCCTGGCCTGGATCTGGAGCGTGCGGACCAGCTCCTTGAGGTGGTCGTGCTCCTCGTTCCACCGGCGGTGCAGCTCGGCGAGGCGTTCGATGCGGGCCGCGCGGGCGGCGTGCCAGGTGCCGAACGACCCGGCGTGCGTCCACGCCGAGTGCGCCTCCACCGTCACCACGTGCGTCGCGGCGATGTCGAGCAGCTCCCGGTCGTGGCTCACCAGCAGCACGGCCTTGCCCGTCTCGCGCAGCCGGTCCTCCAGCCACCGCTTGCCCGGCACGTCGAGGTAGTTGTCCGGCTCGTCCAGCAGCAGCACCTGTTCCGGGCCGCGCAGCAGCGCTTCCAGCACCAGGCGCTTCTGCTCGCCGCCGGACAGCGTGCGCACCTCGCGGAACCGGGCCCGGTCGAACGGCACGCCCAGCGCCGCCACCGTCACCGTGTCCCACAGCACCTCGGCGTCGTACCCGCCGACCTCGCCCCACGCGGTGATCGCGTCGGCGTAGCGCATCTGGGTCGGCTCGTCGTCGGTCTCCATGAGCTCCAGCTCGACCGCGTCGAGCGCCTCGGCGGCGGCGCGCAGCGGCGCGGGTGACGCGGCCAGCAGCAGGTCCCGCACGGTGCTCTCGTCCCGCACCGAGCCCACGAACTGCGGCATCACGCCCAGGCCGCCCTGCACCCGGACGCTGCCCGCGGTCGGCGTCAGCTCGTCGGACAGGATCCGCAGCAGCGTCGTCTTGCCGACGCCGTTCGCGCCGACCAGGGCGACCACGCTGTTGGTGCCGACCTTGAACGACACGTCGCGGAACAGCTCCCGCCCGTCGGGCAAGCGGAAGGCGAGGCCGTTCGCGTCCAGGAATCCCACCCGCGCATGGTCGGCCATAGCCAGGCCTTATGGCCAGCCGATTAGGCCGTATCCACGAAGTGTGACGCGACTCCCCTAGGACACGGGGGCCGGTTTCGGGGAGGACGTCGGATGAGCTCCATGGAGACGGCACGGCTGGTCGCGGCCCAACTGGGCGTGCTGGCCGCGGTGGGCGCGCTGCCGTGCGCCGGTGACGGCGTGCCGGTCGGTGAGCCGGTGCCGGTGTGGTGCGACTCCGGCGAGGTGGTGCTGTGGCGGCACCCGGTGGGCCGCGGCTACGTGGACGTGGCGGCCCGGCCGTGCTGGGGTGCGCCGCTGGTGGCGTTCGTGCCCGAGGGCCGGGCGGAGTCGACCGTGCTGCGCCGGCCCTGGCCGGTCACCGACCCGCGGGAGGAGGCCGCCGAGCGGTACCGGCAGCGGGTGCAGGACCTCGCGCACCTGGCGCGGGTGGTGGGGCTGGACGAGCCGGTGGTGCGGCGGTTCGACCGGGGGATGGTCGAGGAGGTGCTGAGACCCAGGGTCGACACGCGGACGCTGCCGCCGTGCGCCCGGCCGCCCGAGCAGGAGGCCGACGAGTGGGCGCTGGCCGCGTGCGTGCAGGGCCTGCTGGCCTTCTACCGCTACCCCTACGACCAGGAGCGGCTGGCGACCGAACTGGGGTTGGGCACCGGGCCGGACCCCGTGCGCGGCACCTGGGACGACGTCGCGCTCGCGGTCCGGGAGCTGACCGGCAAGGCGCTGTCGGTGGAGGTGTCGACCGCGCCGACGTTCGCGGAGCACCTGACCGAGGTCCGGGAGCAGCGGCCGTCGATCAGCTTCGTGCCCGGTCGGGCCAGGGTGGTCACCGGGTACACGCGGATGAGCTCGCTTCGGCTGATCGGCGCCAGCTTCGCCGGACTCCTCGTGCAGGACCCCGCGGAGGGCGCGGCGCGGTGGGAGAACTACGACGCGATGGCGTGCGTGGGCAGCTGCACGGCCCGGGTGACCCTGGTGCCGTAGCACCGGCCGTCCGGGCGTGCGGTCACCGCCACGTGTAGCCGCGCATCAGCACGAGCACCGCACCGAACCCCAGCGACGCCAGGGCGGGGCCGAACGCACCGAGGAACAGCAGCAGCACGCCCAGGCCGCCGAACGTGGCCACGAGGGCGTAGCTGAGCGCCGGGTGCCGGGGCTTCCCGGCGACGAGTGCCGAGGCGAGGCCCGGCTCCTCGTCCGCGAGTCTGGTCTCGATCTCACTGAGGGTGCGGCGTTCCGCTTCGCTCATCACGGCGCTGGGATACCCGGCGCCCCTACCGCAAAACCACGCCGAATGGGGGGTTGAGCAGGCAAGATCACCGCGAGAGCGCGACGAGCCGGGACACCGCCCGCAGGTACTTCTTCCGGTAGCCGCCGCGCAGCATCTCGGCGGTGAACAGCTCCGAGAGCGGCTCCCCGGACACCGCGATCGGGATGTCCCGGTCGTAGAGCCGGTCGCCCAGCGCCACCAGCCGCAGCGCCACCGCCTGGTCGGGCGCGGGCCGCACGTGGCGCAGGTGCACCGCGGCCACCCCGTCCACCAGCCTGCCGTAGCCGGAGGGGTGGATCCGGGCCAGCGCCGCGCACAGGTCCGCGAAGTCGTCCAGCGTGCCGCCCGGCGTGCCCTCCGCCTTGGCCACCAGGTCCTCGTCCGCCATCGGCGGCGGCGCGTCGGGCAGGCCCCGGTGGCGGTAGTCGGGCCCGTCGACGCGCACCACGGTGAACTTCGCGGACATCGACTGGATCTCGCGCAGGAAGTCGGCGGCGGCGAACCGGCCCTCGCCCAGCTTGTCCGGCAGCGTGTTCGACGTGGCCGCGACCGACACGCCCGCCGCGGTCAGCTCCTTGATCAGCCGCGTGACCAGCATCGTGTCACCGGGGTCGTCCAGCTCGAACTCGTCGATCGCGAGCAGCTTGTGCCCGGACAGGCGGCGCACCGCCTCCCCGAAGCCGAGCACGCCGACCAGGTTGGTCAGCTCCACGAACGTGCCGTAGGCCTTCGGGCCGGGCACGGCGTGCCAGAGCGAGGCCAGCAGGTGCGTCTTGCCGACGCCGAACCCGCCGTCGAGGTACAGGCCCGGCTTGGCGTCCTCGGCGCTCGACCGCTTGAACAGCCGGCCGAGCACGCCCCGGCTGCCGCCCTCGGACACCCGCTCGGCGAACCCGCGGCACGCATCCACGGCGGCAGCCTGGCTGGGCTCGTCCGGGTTGGGCAGGTAGGTGTCGAAGCGGACCCCGTCGAAGCGCGGCGGCGGCACCAGCGCGTCCACCAGCTCGTCCGCGGCGACGTGGGGCGTGCGGTCGGACAGGCGCGGCGGGGCGGGCATGTGCGGATCGTAACGGCGTGTTGGGATGTGGCGGTGCGGATGTTGTGGCCACCACGTGACGGCGAGATCACCGACGACGACCTGGAGCGGCTCTACGACTACCCCGAGGGGCTCGACCGACCCTGGGTGCAGGTGAACTTCGTGTCCAGCGTGGACGGTGCGGTGTCGGTGGCCGGGCGGTCCGCGGGACTGGGCAACGACGCCGACCGGCAGGTGTTCATGCTCGGCCGCGACCTGTGCGACGTGGTGCTCGTCGGCGCGGGCACCGCCCTGGTGGAGGGCTACCACGGGGTGAAGGCGGGCGAGGTCCGCGCGTCCCGGCGGGCCCGGCTGGGGCTCTCGCCCGTGCCGCCGATCGCCGTGGTCAGCGGCCGGTGCTCGATCGAGCCGACGTCCACGCTGGTGACGAGCACCGCCGTGCCGCCGATCGTCCTCACCACCCGGGCCGCGCCGCAGGAACGCCGGGACGCGCTCGCCGCGGCCGGTGCGGACGTGGTCGTCGCCGGCGAGGAGGTCGTGGCGATGGACCTGGCGCTGGCGGCGTTGGACGAGCGCGGGTTGCGCCGGGTCGACTGCGAGGGCGGGCCGCGGCTGTTCGGCACGCTCATCGACGCCGACCTGGTGGACGTCGTGTGCGTGACGTACTCCCCGCTGCTGGCGGGCGGTGACGCGGGCCGGATCGCGGTGGGCCCGCTGCCGCCGACGCCCCGGTCGATGGAGCTGGAGAGCGTGCTGCACCACGACAGCGCTCTCCTGCTGCGGTACCGCAAGGTGACGCCTGATCCGGTGACGCCCGGCCCATCCGCGCCCTGATCCGGATACGGTCCGCTCCCGGACGTGCACGCACCGATTCGGGAGGGACCGCCGTGGCCCAGAGCACCGCCGCCAAGCCGGACACCGCCGCCGCGACCACCGCGGACACCGCCACGCGCCTGGCCGACGCCACCGAGCAGGGCCGGACCACGATCGCGTCGTCGGTGGTGCAGAAGGTCGCGGGCATCGCGGCCCGGGAGATCTCCGGCGTGCACGCGCTGGGCGGCGGGGTGTCGCGGGCGTTCGGCGCGCTGCGCGAGCGGATCCCCGGCGCGGGCACCGCGAACACCGCCGGCGTCGCCGTCGAGGTGGGCGAGAAGCAGGCGGCGGTCGACCTGGACATCGTGGTCGAGTACGGCGTGGCCATCGTCGACCTGGCGCGGGCCGTGCGGCGCAACGTGATCGGCTCGGTGGAGCGGATGACCGGGCTGGAGGTCATCGAGGTCAACATCGCGGTCAACGACATCCACCTGCCCGAGGACGACGAGGAGACCGCGCCCGCCTCGGGGTCCCGGGTCGAGTGACGGACGTGTCGGAGGACGTGGAGGCCGCGGTGCTCGCGCACCCGGACGTGGCGCGGCTCGACGGCGTGATCGCCTCCTACCTGCCCGGTCGGCGCGTGGACGGCGTGCGGGTCGGTGAACGGGTCGAGGTGGCGGTGGTGCTGCGGTCCGGGCGGCCGGTGGGCGAGGTGGTGCCGGAGCTGCGGGCGCGGGTGGCGCGGGTCGCCGGACCCGGCCCGGTGGACGTCGTCGTGGCCGACCTGGAGTGGGAGGGCTGATGAGCGCGACGCAGACCGGACTGCTCGCGGGCCTGGTCCTGGGCCTGGCGGCGACCAGCGGGTTCACCGCCTTCCTGGTGACGCTGGCGGTGGGGGTGATCGGGCTCGTGGTGGGCCTGGTGCTCGACGGCGCGGTGGACCTGGGCCATCTGCTCGGGCGGGGCCGCGACAAGTGACCCGCCCCGATCCCCCCGACGGCCCGGAGCCCCCCGGCACCCTGGAGATTCACTCGTCCGTGGTGCGGAAGGTGGCGGCGCACGCGATCGGCCTCGTGCCGGGCGCGCAGCCGAGCGCGTCGGTCAGGGTGGACCGCTCGGGCGACGACGTGGCGCTCGGGGTGAAGCTGGCGCTGCGCTACCCGTCGCCCGTCCGGGCGGCCGTCGCGGACGTGCGCCGCAGCGTCACCGGGGAGGTCGAGCGGATCACCGGCTTCCGGGTCCGCGCGATCACCGTGGTGGTCTCCGCGCTGCGCTGCGACACCCACCGGCGGGTGGGGTAGGCGATGCGGCTGCTCCTGCGGTTGCTGTCGCCGCTGCTCGGCTTGGCGGTCGCCGCGGGCGGCGCGCTGCTCGTCGTCGTGGTCGTCCGCCAGTGGTCCGGTGCGGGGTGGCCCCGGCCGGGCTGGTCCTGGGTGGACCGGCCGGTCCTCGTGACGGGTGCGTGCGTGGCGGCCGGCGGGCTGTTCCTGCTGGTCCTGGCGGCACGGGCTGGGGTGTCGCACCTGCCGCTGGACGACCCGGCCACCGGTGTGCGGGTGGTGACGACGCCGACCGCGCTGGCCCGCGTGGTCGGCCACCGGGTGCGGGCGGAGGACGGCGTCGTGGACGCGTCGGTCACCGCGTCACGGCGTCAGGTGCGGGTCCGGGTGACCAGCCGGTCGCACGAGGAGGCGACGTTGCTGCCCCGGCTGCTGGAGGTGGCGCGGGAGGCGGTGGCCGACCTGCCGATGCCCGTTCACCCGACCGTGTCGGTCGTGGTCGTGGCGCCGAAGGACCGGGACCGGTGACCCGCTCCCACCGCACCGAGCGCGTGTCGGCGTCCGTCCTCGGCGTGCTCGCCCTGCTGGTCGGGGTCGGCGCGGTGGTGCTGAACCGCCTGGAGGTC
>NZ_JBFAAX010000136.1:0-13755 GCF_040639995.1 Actinosynnema sp. NPDC023658
CGAGAAGGCCCCGCACCTCACCGGTGCGGGGCCTTCGTCGACTCGCGCTCAGTCCTCGGGCTGGGCCGGCTTCCCGGCCAGCTCGCCCGCGGGCTTGTTCTCGGCGCTCAGGGCATCGCCCGAGACACCCCTCTCGGCCCGCGCACGGGTGAGGGCGGTGGTCTCCTCCGGCGGGTCCGGGGTGAAGAAGCTGCCCGGCACCGGGTGCCCGGCCGAACCCAGCTTGTTCATCTTCTTCGGCACCGATGCGCCCTGGTAGGCCAGCGGCAGCGGGTGGCCGTGGTCGTCCACCGGGCCCAGCGGCTGGTGGACCTCGATGAACTCGCCGTGCGGCAGGCGCTTGATGATGCCCGTCTCCACGCCGTGCTCCAGCACCTCGCGGTCCGCGCGCTGCATGCCGATGCAGATGCGGTAGGTGATGAAGTAGGTCAGCGGCGGCACGAGGAGCATGCCGATGCGACCCATCCACGTCATCGCGTTCAGCGAGATGTCGAACTTCATCGCGATGATGTCGTTGCCGCCCGAGAGCAGCAGCACCATGAAGTACGCGATCGCCATGGCGCCGAGCGACGTCCGGACCGGCACGTCACGCGGGCGCTGAAGCAGGTTGTGGTGCGCGTAGTCCTTGGTCAGCTTCCGCTCGATCCACGGGTACACCGCGGCGAGACCGGTCAGCAGCGGCAGGCCGAGCATGAACGGCAGGAACGGCTCGGGCACCGTGTAGTTGCCCAGGTAGAGCTCCCACGCGGGCCAGAGGCGGATCAGGCCGTCGGTCCAGCCCATGTACCAGTCGGGCTGCACGCCCGCCGACACCTGACCGGCGTTGTACGGGCCGAAGTTCCACACCGGGTTGATCTGGAACACGCCGCCCATGATCGCGGTCAGGCCCACGACCAGCGCGAAGAAACCGCCGCCCTTGGCCGCGAACACCGGCATGATGCGCACGCCGACGACGTTGGTCTCCTTGCGGCCGACGCCGGGGAACTGCGTGTGCTTCTGGTACCAGACGACGCCCAGGTGCACCGCGATCAGCGCCAGGATGATGCCCGGGATGACCAGGATGTGCAGCGTGTAGAGCCGCGGGATGATCTCGGTGCCGGGGAACTCGCCGCCGAAGGCCAGCCAGTTCAGCCAGGTGCCGATGACCGGGATGGAGATCAGCAGACCCGCCATGACGCGCAGGCCCGTGCCGGACAGCAGGTCGTCGGGCAGCGAGTAGCCGAGGAAGCCCTCGATCGCGCCGAGCATGAACAGCACGATGCCGATGACCCAGTTGATCTCACGCGGGCGGCGGAACGCGCCCGTGAAGAAGATCCGGAACATGTGCACGACGATCGCGCCCATGAACAGCAGCGCGGCCCAGTGGTGCACCTGGCGGACGAACAGACCGCCCCGGACGTCGAAGCTGATCTGCAGGGTCGACTCGAACGCGCGGGACATCGGGATGCCCTGCAGGTTGTGGAAGGTGCCGTTGTAGATGACCTCTTCCATCGAAGGGTCGAAGAACAACGCCAGGTACGTGCCGGACAGCAGCAGCACGATGAAGCTGTAGAGCGCGATCTCGCCGAGCAGGAACGACCAGTGCGTCGGGAAGACCTTGTTCAGCTGCTTGCGCACGCCACCGGCCATGTGGAACCGGTCGTCCGCCCACTTCGCGGCACCGCCCGCCGCGCGGGCAGCCCCTCCTTGCCGCTTGGTCGGCGTGGTGATGCCGCTCATGATTTACGCTCCCAGAACGCCGGACCCACAGCCTCGATGAAGTCGCCGCGGGCAATCAAGTATCCGTCCTCGTCCACCGTGATGGGAAGCTGCGGCAGCGCACGGGTCGCCGGACCGAACCGCGGCTTCGCGTAGTGGAAGACGTCGAACTGCGACTGGTGGCACGGGCACAGCAGCAAACCGGTCTGCTGCTCGTACAGGGAGGCCGGGCAGCCCAGGTGGGTGCAGATCTTCGAGTAGGCGTACAGGTCGCCGTAGTTGAAGTCCTCCTGGCCGGCGCGCTTGACGATCTCCTGGCCGGGACGGAACTTCAGCAGCAGGACCGGGTTGTCGACCCGCTTCACCGCGGCGATCAGGGCGTGCTCGTCGTCGCGCTCGGACTCGCGGAACGGGAAGACGGTCAGGTAGCCGCCCGCCTCCACGTCCTCCGGCCGCAGGAGCTGGACCTCGTGCGGCTTGCCCGTGTAGTTGCGCAGGTAGACCTTCTCGCCGTTCTCCGACTTCCAGCCGGTGTGCCAGAGCGAGTCCTTGGAGTCGCTGTCGGCCCACGGGTTGCGGATCAGCCCGCCCAGCGGCACGGCCAGCACGCCGAGGCCGAAGATGCCGGCGCCGAGGCCCGCGGTGCGCTTGATCAGCGAGCGGCGGGCGATGCCGGACCGGTTGCCCGCGTCCGCCAGCTCCGCGAGCACGGTGGCCTTGTCGATCTCGGACGACCCGCCGTCGTGGCGCTGCTGGACCGCCAGCTCCTCGGGGATGAACTTCTTCGTGTACAGCAGCGCGCCGACGCCCAGGCCGAGGATCGACAGGCCGAGCGTGAGGCCGATGACCGGCGTGTACAGGCTGTACAGGAAGTGGTGCTCGGTGTTGGGCGCCTCGTACTTCCAGGGCCAGAAGAGGAACGCGGCGAGGAACGCGAGACCGGCCAGCGCGGCGATGGCGAACCACAGGGCCACACCGCGCTCGGCGCGCTTCTCGGCGCGGGTGCCCTTGACCGGCCACCGCTCCTCGTAGTGGACGAGCTCGACGCCGTCCAGGTTCGTGCCGAGCTTCACCAGCTCGTCACGACTCATCCCGGCGAGGTCCGCCTCGCTGGGCACGTTGCTCGGCTTCTCGCCGCTCATGCCTTGGCTCCGATCCAGAGGGTCACGCCGATCAGGGCGGCGATACCCACGATGAACGCGATCAGGCCCTCCGAAACCGGCCCGAGGCCGCCGAGGGGGGCGCCGCCGGGGTTGTTGTTCCCGTCGGTCACCGACTTGATGTAAGCGATGATGTCCTTCTTCTCCTCCGACGTGAGCTGCCGGTCGGAGAACTTCGGCATGTTCTGCGGGCCCGTGAGCATCGCCGTGTAGATCTGCTCCTCGGTGACCCCGTCGAGCTCGGGCGCGAACTTGCCGGACGACAGCGCCCCGCCGCGGCCGGTGAAGTTGTGGCACGCCGCGCAGTTGAGGCGGAACAGCTCGCCGCCGCGGGCCGGGTCCTCGCCGCGCAGCGCCTCGCCGCGCTCCTCGGGGGTCTGCGGACCGCCGCCGCGGGACTGGATGAACGCGCCGAGCGCGTCCACCTCCTCCGGGGTGAACTTGGCGGGCTTGCGCTGCGCCTGCGCCTCCTGGCGGGCCAGCGGCATGCGGCCGGAGGACACCTGGAAGTACACCGACGCCTCGCCCACGCCGATCAGGCTGGGGCCGCGGTCCTCGACGCCGTCGAGGTTCTTGCCGTGACAGGTGATGCAGGTGTTGTTGTAGAGCTGCTCGCCCAGTCGCACCTGCGCCGGGTCGTCCTGCGCCTGCGCGGTCTGCGGCTGAGGCGCGAGGGCGCTGAACAGGAAGCCCGCGGCCAGCAGCGCGAAGCCCAGCGCGAGCAGGCCCGAGATCCGCCTGCGCAGCTTGGTGCTGCGCTTACGGGCCCGTGTGGTGTTGGTGGTCATGTGTGCGGCAACCCTTGCTGGTGTGAGTTCGGGGTTCGAGCTGGTCAGGGCACGATGTAGATGACGGCGAACAAGCCGATCCAGACGACGTCGACGAAGTGCCAGTAGTACGACACGACGATCGCGGAGGTCGCCTGCGCGGGCGTGAACTTGCTCAGCTTCGTGCGGACCAGCAGGTAGCCGAACGCGATCAGACCACCGATCACGTGCAGGCCGTGGAAGCCGGTCGTCAGGTAGAACACGGTGCCGTAGGCGGAGCCGGGGATCGTGGTGCCCTCGTGCACGAGGTTGGTGTACTCACCGGCCTGGCCGGCGACGAAGATCGCGCCCATGATCAGCGTCACGATGTACCAGCGGCGCAGACCGAACACGTCACCCCGCTCGGCGGCGAACACGCCCCACTGGCAGGTGAACGAGGACGCCACCAGGATGATCGTGAAGAACAGTGCGTAGGGCACGTTCAGCTCGGTCGGCTCTGGTGGCCAGTGCCCCTCGTTCTGGGCCTTCACCGTGAAGAACATGGCGAAGAGCCCCGCGAAGAACATGAGCTCACTGGACAGCCAGACGATCGTGCCGACGCTGACCATGTTCGGGCGGTTCAGCGAGTGCACGCGCTGGCCGATTGAGGGCGCTGCCGTTGTCACACGACGCATTATTGCTTGCAGGTTTTCGTCCCGCCCATCGGGTCCGGGGCGCGTCCGCAGGTCATCTGGGTCACACGCAGGGTGAGGACGTCATGGGGTTGTTGAGCCGGTTGCGTGATCGGCGCGCGCGGCGGGGTGGACCCGCGCTGGGGATCGATTCACCCGGTCTGGAGGTGGTGGTGGAGGCGTTCGACGTCGCGGAGGCCGATTCGGCGGCGCTGGCGCGGTCGCCGCGCTGGCGGCCGGACGAGCCCGCGGTGCTGCGCCACCACCTCGTCCTGCCCCCTGACCAGGTAGAACGCGCCCGCGAGCTGCTCACGCCGGACGGCTGGGAGCTGCGTCACGACGGGCACTGGCAGGCGTTGCGGGTGCAGCGGCTCGACGCGTTGCACTGCGCCCAGGAACGCGCCCGGATGGCGAGCCTGGCCCAGCGGCTGGGCGGCGACTGGACGGGGTGGGACGCACTGCAAGTCACAGCGCGTTAGCCGGATAGCATCTGCACCCACCTGGCACCCGACCCGCCGGAGGATCGCGCAGATGAGCACGCAGACGACCAGGATCCTGGTGTTCAGCCACCGCCCCGAGGTGCGTGAGACGATCATCACTGCGGTGGGTCGCCGTCCCGCGCCCGACCTGGGCCGCGTCGAGTACGTCGAGGCGGGCACCGTCGCCGACGTCCTGTACGAGGCGGACCAGGGTGGCGTCGACCTGGCCATCCTCGACGGCGAGGCGCAGCCGACCGGCGGCATGGGCCTGTCCCGGCAGCTGAAGAACGAGATCACCGACTGCCCGCCGATCGTCGTGGCGGTGCGTCGCAAGGACGACCGGTGGCTGGCGACGTGGTCGCAGGCGGACGCGGTGCTGGTGCACCCGCTCGACCCGCTGGCCGCCGCCGAGACCGTGGCCGAGGTGCTGCGCTCGACGGCGCTGCCCGTCGTCCGGGGCTGATGGCGCCGTGGAGCGCACCTGGCCGTTACTGCTGAACCAGCTGGTGGACCGCGTCGACCTGACCCAGGACGACACGGCCTGGGCGATGGACCAGGTGATGTCCGGCGCCGCCACCCCGGCGCAGATCGCCGCGTTCGCGGTCGCGCTGCGCTCGAAGGGCGAGACCCCGGAAGAGGTCGACGGCATCGCCACGATGATGCTCGGGCACGCCCGGCGGTTCACCGTGGACGTGCGCGCGGCGGACATCGTCGGCACGGGCGGTGACGGCTCCAGCTCGGTGAACATCTCGACCATGGCGGCGATCGTCACGGCCGCCGCCGGCGTGCCGGTGGTCAAGCACGGCAACCGCGCGGCGTCGTCCAAGTGCGGCACGGCGGACGTGCTGGAGGCGCTGGGCGTGGCCATCGACCTGCCGCCGCTGGGCGTGCAGCAGACGGTCGAGGACCTGGGCATCGGGTTCTGCTTCGCCCCGGTGTTCCACCCCGGTTTCCGGCACGCGGGCGGCCCGCGGCGCGAGATCGGCATCCCGACGGCGTTCAACCTGCTCGGGCCGCTGACGAACCCGGCGCAGCCCAAGACCGGTCTGGTGGGGTGCGCCCGGGTGGCGTTCGCACCGCTGGTCGCGGGCGTCTTCGCACGTCGGGGCAACACCACGCTGGTCGTGCGCGGTGACGACGGCATGGACGAGATCACCACGACCACCACGACGTCGGTGTGGGTGGCCGACGGCGGCGAGGTGCGCACCGACCGGATCGACCCGTCGGTGCTGGGCATCGCCCCGGCGCTGGCCGACGACCTCAGGGGCGGTGACGCCTCGGTGAACGCCGAGGTGGTGCGCGACCTGGTGGCGGGCAAGCCGGGCGCGGTGCGGGACGCGGTGCTGCTGAACGCGGCGGGCGCGATCGCGGCGCACAGCGGGCTCTCGGGCGACCTGCACGCGGACCTGGCCGGTGCGCTGGTGCGGGCCGCGGAGGCGATCGACTCGGGCGCGGCGGCGGACCTGCTGCGGCGGTGGGCGGCGCGGTCGTCCGAACTGAAGGACGCCCTGGCGAACGCCTGAAGGCCCTCGACGAGGTCCGTCCCGAGTGGATCGGGACGGACGTCGGCGGCGGCCACGGCCGGGCTCCGGCCCGAACGGGCGACCGGTCCGAGATGACGGCCACCTTTTCACCGCCGCGCAACAGCGGCCGGTCATGCTGTCAGCATGCTCTACACGGTGATGAAGCGAGTGGTGGCGCCCACGGCGCGGCTGGTCTACCGGCCGACGGTCGAGGGGCTGGAGAACGTGCCCGCCGACGGTCCGGTGATCCTCGCGCCGAACCACCTGTCGTTCATCGACAGCATCGTCATCCCGATGGTGGTGCCGCGCCGCGTCTCGTTCCTGGCCAAGGCCGAGTACTTCGAGGGCAAGGGCGTCAAGGGAGCCCTCTCCCGGTACTTCTTCGGCTCCCTGGGCCACGTCCCCGTCCGCCGCGGGCTCGGCCGGGCCGCCAGGGCCTCGTTGGACACCGCGAAGGACATCCTGGACGGTGGTGGCGCGTTCGCCATCTACCCGGAGGGCACGCGCTCGCTGGACGGTCGCCTGCACCGGGGTCGCACCGGCGTGGCGCGGATGGCGCTGGAGTCCGGCGCCCCGGTCGTCCCGGTCGGTCTCATCGGCACGGACAGGGTGCAGCCGGTGGACCGCAGGCTGCCCCGCGTCCAACCGGTCACCATCCGCTTCGGCGAGCCGCTGCGCTTCGACCGCTACGCGGGCATGCACGAGTCGCTGCCGGTGCTGCGCTCGGTCACCGACGAGATCGTCTACCGCATCCTGGAACTGTCCGAACAGGAGTACGTGGACAGCTACCAGGGCTCGAACGCGGCCGCCTGACCACCCGGACGTGACGAAGGGGGCCACCCGAGCGGGTGACCCCCTTCGCAAGCGTGTGCTCAGTCGTGGTTCGGACCGGTGTGGTACTCGAACACCAGACCGCCGACGGCGATCAGCACCAGCACGACCGCGATCACCAGCAGCCAGACGTGCCAGAACGCCAGCGCCAGGCCCGTCGTCGCGGCGGCCGCCGCCAGGCCGATCGGCCAGTAGCTGCCAGGGCTGAAGAAGCCCAGCTCACCGGCGCCGTCGCTGATCTCGGCGTCCGCGTTGTCCTCGGGCCGGACCTCGATCCGCCGGGCGACGAACCGGAAGTACGTGCCGACGATCAGCGCCAACCCGCCGGTCAGCGCGAGCGCCACCGTGCCCGCGGGCTCGACGAACCCCTGGTCCTGCCACGTCCAGTAGCCGTACACGACGGCCATGAGGAACGAGAACCCCATCACCAAGTCAAAGATGCGGGCTTCGACCTTCATCGCAGCGTCCTCCTACTTCCCACCGTCGGACGCCTCGCGGACAGTCCGGTCGGTGTCGAAGGGCTTGGTCGTCACGGCGTGCGGCGTGCACAGCTCGCCGCAGTTCATCTCGGTCAGCGCCTCGGCGGCCGTGTAGGGCTGCCCGGTGTCGTCGTTCGTCTGCTGCCGAAGCTGGATGTAGCGGTCGAAGTCCTCCGGTGACAGCGCCCTGACCTCGAAGTTCATCACGGCGTGGTAGACGCCGCACAGCTCGGCGCAACGACCGACGAACGACCCGGTGCGGTCGATCCGGTCGATCTGGAACGAGTTGTCCTGGTTGTTCTTCTCCGGCTCGGGGAAGACGTCCCGCTTGAAGTGGAACTCCGGCACGAAGAACGAGTGGATGACGTCGGTCGAGCGCAGGTTGAACCGGATGACCTTGCCCTGCGGCACCACCAGCAGCGGGATCTCGCCGGACGAGCCGACGGTGCTGACGGGCAGGTCGGCTTCCTCGGTCTTGTACTGGGGGTACTGGAACTCCCAGTTCCACTGGAACGCGATCACGTCGACCGTGACGTCCGGGTTCTCGGACTTGTCCGTGACGAAGTTCTGCGTCACCGCGGTGAAGTAGAACAGCACCGCGACGATGATCGTCGGCACGACCAGCAGCACGAGCTCCAGCGGCAGGTTGTAGGCGACCTGGCGGGGCAGCTCCTCGCTCTTCTTGCGGTGGAACGCCACCGACCAGAGGATCAGGCCCCACACGATCACGCCGACCACGAGCGCCGCGACGACCGACCACGTCCACAGCTCGCGCATCCGCTCGGCCTGCGGCGTCACGGCCACCGGCCAACCGAAGCGCAGCACCTCTTCCGTGGAGCAACCCGTGGCCCCGACGCCGACCAGGCCGACCAGCCCGCCGACCTTCGCCAGCCGGGCTGCCCTGGTGCCCTCCTTCAGGCCCACTGCTCGCCGCCTCCTCAGTCGCCCTCAACCGCTACTCAAAGCTCGCAGGCAGGGGTGTGGTTGCGCCCCGTGCCGGATCATGCGGGAGCGTAGCTCAGCGCACCGCACGTCACCCGTCGGGGGCTGCCCCCGTGGAGTGCAGTTTCGGTCACACACGGGGCCCCCGGCATACTGGGGTCTTCTCCACACGACTCGAAAGGTGTTACCGCGTGTGTGGCCTGGTAGGACTGGTTTGCCCTGACGAGAACTCGGCCGAGCGGGCGCGTTCGGCGGTGGCGGGGGCACTGCGCTGCATGCGCCACCGCGGCCCCGACGAGAGTGGCACCTGGCAGGGCGGTGAGGTCGTCTTCGGCTTCAACCGCCTGTCCATCATCGACATCGAGCACTCGCACCAGCCCCTGCACTGGGGGCCGCACGACCAGCAGGGTCGCTACGCGATCCTGTTCAACGGCGAGATCTACAACTACGTGGAGCTGCGCGCGGAGCTGACCAAGCAGTTCGGCGCGGTGTTCGCCACCGACGGTGACACCGAGACGATCGTGGCCGCGTACCACTACTGGGGCCCGGCCGCGGTGGCGAGGCTGCGCGGCATGTTCGCGTTCCTGATCTGGGACAAGGCGCGTCGGGTGGTGTTCGGCGCGCGCGACCCGTTCGGCATCAAGCCGCTGTACTACGCGGTGGGCCCCGGCGGCGTGGCGCTCTCCAGCGAGAAGAAGTCGGTGCTGGAGCTGGCGCCGACGATCGGCATCCGGCCGAAGGTCGACGAGAAGGCCCTCCAGCACTACCTGATCCTGCAGTACGTGCCGGAGCCGGAGTCGCTGCAGGGCGAGATCCACCGCATCGAGTCGGGCACGTCGTTCACGCTCAAGCCCGGCGGCACGCCCGTGGTCGAGCGGTACTTCCCGGCCACGTTCCGGCCGCGGACCGTGCGCGGCGAGGCCGACGAGAACCGCCTGTACGACGAGATCACCGAGGCGTTGCGCGACTCGGTCGCCAAGCACATGCGCGCCGACGTGACGGTCGGCTCGTTCCTGTCCGGCGGCATCGACTCGACCGTGGTCGCGGCGCTGGCCAAGGAGCACAACCCGGACCTGATCACGTTCACCACCGGGTTCGAGCGGCAGGGCTACTCGGAGATCGACGTGGCCGCCGAGTCGGCCGCCGCGATCGGGGTCAAGCACGTGGTCCGGGCGGTGACGGCGCAGGAGATGATGGACGCCCTGCCGCTGATCACGTGGTACCTGGACGACCCGGTGGCGGACCCGGCGCTGGTGCCGCTGTGGTTCATCGCCCGCGAGGCGCGCGAGCACGTGAAGGTCGTGCTGTCGGGCGAGGGCGCGGACGAGCTGTTCGGCGGCTACACGATCTACCGCGAGCCGCTGTCGCTGGCGCCGTTCGAGCGGGTGCCGGGCGCGTTGCGCAAGGCCATGGGCAAGGTGTCCACGAAGATCCCGCAGGGCGTGCGGGGCAAGGACCTGCTGCGCCGGGGCGCGCTCACGCTGGAGGAGCGCTACTACGGCAACGCCCGGATCTTCATGGACGACCAGCTGCGGCAGGTGCTGCGCACGTACGACCCGAACGTGTCGCACAAGGACGTGACCGCGCAGCCGTACCGGGAGTCCGAGAACTGGGACCCGGTGACGCGGATGCAGCACGTGGACCTGTTCACGTGGCTGCGGGGCGACATCCTGGTCAAGGCCGACAAGATGACGATGGCGAACTCGCTGGAGCTGCGGGTGCCGTTCCTGGACCCGGAGGTCTTCCGGATCGCGTCGCAGGTGCCCTCGGAGCTCAAGCTCACGAAGGAGACGACCAAGCACGCGCTGCGCCGGGCGATCCGCGACATCGTGCCCGCGCACGTGCTGAACCGGCGCAAGCTGGGCTTCCCGGTGCCGATCCGGCACTGGCTGAAGGACGAGATGCACGACTGGGCGGTGGAGCACGTGCGCCAGTCGCAGACCGACCAGTACCTCGACAAGGGCGCCGTGCTGCGGGTCATCGAGGAGCACCGGTCGGGCGTCGCGGACAACAGCCGCCGGATCTGGGCGCTGCTGGTGTTCATGATCTGGCACGGCATCTTCGTGGAGGGCCGGATCCGCCCGGTGGTCCCGGAGCCGCACTACCCCGTCAAGCTCTGAGACTTGGCTGACGCGAGAGGCCCCCGGCGCACGTGCCGGGGGCCTCTCGTCGTGTGCGGGTCGTTCAGCCGGCCTTGCCGACCTCCTGGGGCCGGCAGTCGGCGGCGAGTTCCGGGCCGACCTTCTCCCGCATGATCCGGGTCACGTCGACCACCAGCCTGGAGAGGTGGTCCTTGGTGCGGGTCAGCTGCTCGATGCGCGCGTCGACCGAGGTCAGCTCCTCGTCCAGCAGGCGCAGCAGCGGCACGCAGCCCGCCTCGTCCTCGGGCAGCTCGACGTCCTGGTCGAACGCGTGCGCGAGCACGAGCCGCGCCAGGCGCACGTTCAGGCCCGCGCCGATGAGGCAGCGGACGCTGCGGACGCGCTCGACGTCCGACTCGTCGTAGACGCGGTAGCGGGACTCCGTGCGCTGGGGCGTCAGCAGTCCCTGCTGGTCGTAGTAGCGCAGCATGCGCACCGTGGTGCCGGTCCTCTCCGCGAGCTCCCCGATCCGCACTTATTCCCACCCCTGCCCGAAAGAGCGTTCGATCACGCAACCTTGACCCTGACGTCAGTGTCACACTTTAGCGTCGTCGTCGTGATCGCCTTCATCCTGATGCTCAGCGCCTTCGCCGTGGGGACATCCGAGTTCATCATCGTCGGGGTCCTCCCGGAGGTCGCCTCCGACCTCGGCGTGGACGTGCCGACCGCAGGCCTGCTCGTGACCGCGTACGCCGTCTCCGTCGCGGTGGGCGGTCCGGTGCTCACCGTGCTCACCGGGCGCATCGCGCGCCGCAAGCTCCTGATCTCCGTCATGGCGCTGGCACTGCTGGCCTCCCTGGGCAGCGCCCTCGCCGACGACTACACCCTGCTCATGACCGCGCGCATGGTCGCCGCGCTGGCCCAGGGCCTGTTCTTCGCGGTGGCCTCGCAGGTCGCCATCGCCGCCGCGCCGCCGGACAAGCAGACCGCGGCCATCGCCAAGGTCGTCAACGGCGTCGCGCTGTCCACCATCCTCGGCATCCCGCTCGGCACCCTGATCGGCCAGAACTACGGCTGGCGGGCGTCGTTCGTGCTGGTCGCCGCCCTGACCGCGATCGGTCTGCTGGGCGTCCTGCTCGGCACGCCGAAGGTGGCGCACGAGCCGGACCCCGGCGTGCGGGCCAGCCTGTTCGCGTTCGGCCGGCGGACCGTGCTGCTCGGCCTGGCCACCACGGTCCTGTCGTTCACCGGCCTGATCACCGCGTTCACCTACGTCGCGCCCGCGTTGCGCGAGGTCAGCGGGTTCGCGCCCGGCTGGGTGACCGCCGTGCTGCTGGTCTACGGCGTGGGCACGCTCGTCGGCAGCACGCTGGCGGGCAAGGTGGCGCCGCACCGCATCGCGCGGGTGCTGCCGATCCCGCTGGCCGTGCTCGGCGTGGCGCTGCTCGCCCAGGGAGTGATGCTGGAGAGCAGGGTGGCGGCGGTGGTGAGCGTGTTCGTGCTGGGCGCCAGCGCGTTCACCGCCGGTCCGCTGATCCACACCTACCTGATGGGGCAGGCGGGTTCGGCGTCCGGGCTGGTCGCCTCGGTGAACATCTCCGCGTTCAACGTGGCCGCGGCGCTGGGCCCGATGCTCGGCGGCGTGGTGCTGACCAGCGGGCTCGGCCTGCGGTGGGTCGGGACCGTCGGCGGCGTGTCAACCGTCCTCGGCGTGGGGGTGGCCCTGGTGGTCGGCCGGGTCACCGCCCGGTCGACCACCCCGGTCCCGGCGCCGCCGCTGGCCGCGCACGTGTGAGGGGACACGTGTGAGATGAAGCCCTGCCGGACGACTACCGCCCGGTAGGGCTTCTGTCAACCGATTTACCCGAATACGGTCGGAGGGTGAGGAACACCGAGGCGGACACCCTGGCCGAGCTGATCGAGGACTGCACCGACCTGCCGCGGGAGCTGCGCGGCGAGGCCAAGCCCCTCCCGGAGCCCCGTGCCGCCGCGCCGTGGCGGGTGGACGACGCCAACTACGACCAGGTCGCTGACCTGGAGGTCTACGTCTGAGGCCGGTCCCCGACCGGGCCCCTGCGGGCACGACCCACGCAGGTGGCGCACGGTGGCGCGTCATGCCCCCCCAAGACAACGGGAAGGGCCCCCGCCGTGAGGCAGGGGCCCTTCCCGATCTGCGGTTCCAGCGGTCGATCAGTGGAACGAGTCGCCGCAGGCGCACGAGCCGCCCGCGTTCGGGTTGTCGATCGTGAAACCCTGCTTCTCGATCGTGTCGACGAAGTCGATCACGGCGCCGTCGACGTACGGGGCGCTCATGCGGTCGACGGCCACCTTCAGGCCGTCGAAGTCGCGCAGCGCGTCGCCGTCGAGCGTGCGCTCGTCGAAGAACAGCTGGTAACGCAGCCCCGCGCAGCCACCGGGCTGGACGGCGATGCGCAAGTGCATGTCGTCGCGCCCCTCCTGGTCCAGCAGCGCCTTGGCCTTCACGGCAGCCGCGTCGGTCAGCTTCACGCCGTGGGTGGGCGGGGCTTCAGGAGTAGGGGTGACTGCGTCCTGAGCGGTCGTCATGGCTCTCCCTCAGAGGTCCTTTGCGGGATCTATTCCGGGTACATCTACTCCGGCGAACACGGGAAGCACCCGCTTTGTTCCTACCCCCATGGTCGCACAGACGTCAGGTCCGGGGGTGTGACCACTGCCTCGCCACGTCGGCGGCCAGGTCGGCCAGGGTGCCGGCCGGGTCCGACATGCTGCGCTCGACCGACCCGGCGTGCTCGGCCACCGCGTAGGACTCCTGCACCCCCGCGGCCCCGGCCTCCCGCCTGCCCACCGTGACCTGGCCCGCGAGGACCACGCACGGCACGCCCCGGTCCGCCGCGCCCGCCGCCACGGCGGTCACCAGCTTCCCGCGCAGCGACTGCCAGTCGAAGCTGCCCTCGCCGGTGACGGCCAGGTCCGCGCGGTCCAGCGCCGCGTCCAGCCCGGTCAGCGACCGGACCAGCCCCGCGCCGGACGCGACCGAGGCCCCGAGCGCCATCAGCGCGGCCCCCAGGCCACCGGCGGCACCCGCACCGGGCCGGTCGCGGACGTCGGCCAGCTCGTCCATCGCGGCCAGCCGCGCCTCCAGCCG
>NZ_JBFAAX010000137.1:0-13709 GCF_040639995.1 Actinosynnema sp. NPDC023658
GCGGGACGGTGATCACTCCGATCACGTCCCGCCGAGGGCTTCGTCCGGGCCGCGGTGGCGACGGGGTCAGGCGGTCACCGGGCGATGGCGTAGGCGCTGGTGCCGGTCGCGGCGATCGCGGCCGCCGACGGCAGACTGGGGACCCGCACCGGCGTCGGGGACGAGGCGACGTCCTGGACCCCGAGCTGGTACCAGGCGTTCGCGCCCCAGCCCCACGTGCTGCCGTCCTCCAGCAGCGCGTACCCGTTCCCGCCCGCCCCGACGACGGTCCTGACCTGCGACAGGCCCTGGACGGCCTTCGGGCGGGTCACGTACTGCTCGCCCGTCGCGCCGACACCCGCCGTGCCCTGGGCGTGCGAGCCCCAGGCGACGACGGTCCGGTCCGCCTGCACGGCGAACCCGGTGGTGCTCGCCGCCGCCACCGACAGGACGCCGGTCAGCCCCGCCACCGGGGTGGCCGTGGCCGTCCGGCCGGTGGCCGTGCCGTTGCCGAGCTGGCCCTCCGCGTTGCTGCCCCAGGTCCACACGGTCCCGTCGGTGCGCAACGCGTACCGGCTGCCGCCGCCCGCGGCGATGGCCTTGACCCCGGTCAGGCCGGCCACCTGGACCGCGGTGGCCGAGGAGCCGCCCGCGGTGCCGGTGCCGAGCTCGCCGGAGGAGTTGTTCCCCCACGCCCACACCGTGCCGTCCGACCGCACGGCGTACGCGGTGCCCGCGGACGCGGCGACGGCCACCGCGTTGTCGACGCCCTGGATCCGGACGGGCAGGTCGACCACGTGGTCCGCCGACGTGTCGGGTCCGACCTGCTTGGCGGAGTTGGCGCCCCAGCCCCAGACCGTGCCGTCGGTGCGCAACGCGTAGCCGTTGGACGCCGACGCCGCGATGGCCGTGACGCCGGTCAGCCCCCTGACCTTGACCGGCACCGGGGCGAACCCGCCGCCCACGTGCCACCCGGCGCCCAGCTCACCGGAGGAGTTCTCGCCCCACGCCCACACCGTGCCGTCCGACCGCAGGGCGTAGCGGCCCGCGAGCGCGGTCGCGCCGTCCAAAGAGGACACCGGTCGGGCGCCCGCTTCGCCGAAGTAGGCGTTGCCGCCCGCGCCGCCGCCGGAGCCCAGCACGCCGTTGTTGCTCTGGCCCCACGCCTGCACGCACCCCGTCGCGCAGGTGGACGGCGCGGGGGCGAAGTAGCCGCCCAGGTCGACGATCAGCTGCACGCTGCCGGTGCCGGGCTTGAGCACGAGCGCGCCATACATGCCGGCCACCACCGACACCAGGTTCGGCACCGTGGCCCCGGCCGTCACGTTGAGCGCCGACGACGCGGCGGCGGGGGCGCCGTTGCCGGGCACCACGCTGACGTAGGTGGCGGCGGTCGCCTCCGTCGCGGTCACGTTCAGCATCACGGCGGTCGCGGTCGTCGGGATGGACAGGTCCATCGCCAGCAGCAGCTCCAGCGGCTGGTCCGGCCGGGCCGCCGCCGAGGAGCGGGTGTCCGCCACCCGGACCGGGTCCATCGCGTGGAAGGCGAGCCCCTCGCCCGGGACGTAGAAGCCGGCGACGTCCGCGATGAGGTCGACCGTGCCCTGCCGGGTGTAGAGGTCCACCGTGCGGTCGGTGCCCAGCGCGACGGTCACCAGGTTGGCCCGGGTGTCGCCGGGCACCAGGTTCAGGTTCGACGCGCTGGGCCGGGTCTTGCCGTGCGGCCACGCGGTGACGTAGGTGTCGGCGGTGACGTTGGTGGCGGTCAGGTTGAACGTCACGGCGCTCGCCTCGGCCGGGACGACGCCGGTGAGGTTCAGCGCCAGCGAACCGTCCGGGTTCCGCGTGCCCGCGCCGGTGCCGTCCCGGGTGTCCAGGGCCCGCCTGGGCGGCACCGGCTGGTACAGGGAGCCCGTGCCCGGCGCGTAGTAGCCGGCCAGGTCGGCCAGCAGGTGCACGGTGCCGGTGGCGTTGAACAGGCTCACCTTGCGGCTCTGGCCCAGCCGCACGGTGACCAGGTTCGGCCGGGTCTCGCCGGCGACGACGTTGAGGTTGGACGTGGCCGGGCGCGTGGTCTCCGACGGCCACACCGTCACGTACGTGCTCGCGGTCGGCTCGGTCGCCGTCACGTTGAGCACCACGGCCGTGGTCCCGGCCGGCGTCCGGGCGGACAGGTCGAGCACGACGGTCTGCCCCGCGCCCACCACCCCTGCCGGTGCGCCGAGGGCCGCGCGCGTGTCCAGCACCCGCACCGGCGTCACCGGTGTGTAGGAGGACGCCGTCGAAACGGCCGCGGCAGCGGTCGGGGCCGCGGCCGACAGGGAGAGCACGAGCATCGCCACCGCGGGCAGCACAAAGCGTTTGAACAAACCGATCCCCCCATAGTCACGGATTTCTCGCGCGGCGAGCCTACTCCCCGGGTTCCCGGTGGATCGGGAAACCGGGATCCGGACCCCCGGTGCGGGTGCGCGGGTCAGGCGGTGGCGTCGAGGCGGAACTCCAGCAGGCAGCGCTGGTCGGTCAGGTCGGTCACGGCGTCCAGCACCAGCCCACGGGCCCCGGCGAGGGCGCGGAACTCGTCGACCCGGCGCTCCCGGCCGCCGTGGATGACGAGCATGGTCAGGCCGCTCTGGGTGTCGGCCCGTCGTCCGGCGACGCCTTCGACGACCAGGACGCGACCGGTCGGGTGGCACGCCTCGGCGCAGCGGGCCAGGATCCGGCCCGCGTGCTCGTCGTCCCAGTTGTGCAGGATGTCGAACAGCAGGTAGGCGTCCGCACCCGCGGGGAGCGGGTCGAAGAAGCTGCCCGCGGTGGCCCGCGCCCGGTCACCGAGCCCGTGGTCGTCGAAGGTGCGGCGGGCGGCGGTCGCGGTGGCGTCGAGGTCGACCAGGTGGCCGCGCACCTCCGGGTTGGCCTCCAGGATCGCCGCGAGGAGCGTGCCGCGGCCACCGCCGACGTCGACGATCGTGGCGAAGCGGGACCAGTCGCAGCCCGCGACGATCCGCGGCACCTGGGCGCGCACCCGCCGCGTCATCTGGTCGTCGAAGGTCTCGCGCAGGCGGGGTTCGTCGGTCAGGTCGGACCAGAAGTCCCGGCCGTAGCGGCGGGGGTAGCCGGGCTGCCCGGTGGTGACGCTGTGCAGGAGCTCGACGTACGCCAGCTCGGCGCGACCGCCCGCCGCGTCCAGGTGCAGGAGGTTGGTCAGGTTGTTGTCGGCGTCGGCGCAGAGTGCCGTGCCGCGGTCGGTGGTCCGGTAACCGGTGGGTGCGCGCTCGACGATCCCGAGGGTCGTGAGGTGGCTCAGCAGGAGGTCGAGCGCGACCGGTGACGCGTTCAGCTCGGTGGCGACCTGGTCGGCGGTGGCGCCGTCGCCGCGGAGCCGGTCCGGCAGGCCCAGGGTGACCGCGACCCGCAGGGCCATCGGGGTGGCCAACCCGGCGAGCTCGCGGATCGAGGCGATGTCGTGTTCGTCCACGGACCCAACGCTGGCACGCCCGTCAATCGGGAATCGCCGGCGTGGCGGGTCGGTCGTCGGACCCGCCCGACCCGTCGGACCCACCGGCGCGTGCCTCGGCCCGACGCCCGGCGCGCAGGCTGGTCAGCGTGACGACGGCGAGGGTCGCGATGATCACGGCCAGGGAGAGCGGGGTGGGGATCTCCGGCACGGCGGGCCAGATCCCGTGCGCCCAGTGCAGCGCGAGCTTCAGCCCGATGAACGCGAGGATGATCGCCAGCCCGTGGTTGAGGTGGACCAGCTTGGCCAGCGCGGTGTGCAGCACGAAGTAGAGGGCGCGCAGCCCGAGCAGGGCGAAGGCGTTGGTGGCGAACACGAGGTAGGGGTCGTCGGTGATGCCGTACACCGCGGGCACCGAGTCCACGGCGAAGACCACGTCCGTCGCGAAGACCGCCACCACGACGACCGCCAGCGGGGTGAGCGCGCGCCGGCCGTGTTCGCGCACGGTCAGGCGGGCGCCGCGGTAGTCGTCGGTGACGGGCATGAACCGGCGCAGCAGCCGGACCGACCGCATCCGCGAGATGTCCCGCTCGGCGTGCCCGCCGGTGAGCGCCTCGTGCAGGATCTTCACCGCCGAGGCGACCAGGATCAGGCCGAAGACGAGGAACGCCCAGGTCCCGGCCGACAACATCGCCGCACCGGCCGCGATGAAGACGCCGCGCAGCAGCAGCGCGCCGACGATGCCGAACAGCAGCACCCGCTGCTGCAGGGCCGCCGGCACGCTGAACGCGCCGAGCAGCAGCATGAAGACGAAGAGGTTGTCCACGGACAGGGACTTCTCGACCACGAACCCGGTCATGAACTCCACCGCCGGGCCGCTGCCGGAGTCGAGCCACAGCCAGAGCCCGAACACCACCGGCAGCGCCAGGTAGAGCGCCGACCACCCCACGGCCTCCCGCATCGACACCTCGTGCGGGCGGCGCGTCACCGCGAAGTCGGCGAGGACCAGCCCCACCAGGACCGCGATGCTGATCAACCACAGCGTCGGTGACCCGACGGACGTGGCGGGGCTTGCCGCGAGTGCGACAGATCCGGGCACAGGACCTCCTCGAACACAGGTGTTCGAGGTCTCCTTCACCCCGGTGGGGCGGCCTCCCGGGGACGCCGACAAGGCGTCCGTACTGACCGGGCAGGCGCTTGGGAAGTACTCCCCTCGGCCCACAGTATCAACTGAACCCGTCCGATAAGTAAAGGGTCATTAAAGTGCGCCGCGCCACGCCACGATCGACGTGCGGCGGCGAGACCCGCGTCCACGCGACGGGTCAGCGCGGCGTGGTCGGGCACCAGGGCGCGCGGTGGAGGTCCACGTCCTCCCGGTTCGGGTAGTCGCCGCAGGACGCCAGCACAGTGGGCGACTTGCCGTCGGCCACCCGCAGCACGGCCACGAACTTGTCGATCGGCACCTGGCCGCCGCCGAAGTCGATCACGCCGCTCTCGCCGGACAGCGCCCGCTCGCCGCCGATGTCGCCCATCTCCTTCCAGATGTGCCCCGGCGACACGGGGATCTTCCCCAGCTGGATCATGGCGTGCACGAAGAGGTAGAGGGCGTCGTAGGTGAGCGCGGCGTGCCCGTCCAGCGACGGGTTGGCGTTGCTCTGGCACTGGTCGGGCACGAGCTCGCGCAGCGTCTGGTTCATCTCGGTGGCCGCCGCGCAGCCCTGAGCGCCGATCGCGAACGACACGTACTCGAACGGGATCTCCGGGTGCTGACCGCGCAACGTGTCGTCGGCGGCGTAGCGGGCGATGTCGTCACCGGCGAACAGCGCGGGCGGGTCGTTCTTGCACCCGGCGCTCACCCCGTCCATCAGCTTGCCGAAGTCCGCGGGCCTGCCCGCGAAGAACACGACCTCGTCGTCCGCGACGTCGCACAGGCCCTGACCGAGCCGCCTGGCGTCGGAGCTCTGCTCACCGCCGACCGGCTGGTAGGGCTCCTCGCGCACCCGCAGGCCCACCTCGTCGAAGTGCTTGGCCACGTCGGCGCGCAGGTTGCCCGCGTAGGAGTCCAGCTCGTCGTTGGAGTGCACGATCACCACGCCGCGCATGTCCGGGTGCGCCGCGCGCACGTGCCGCGCCGCGATCTGCGCCTGGCGGTCGTTGGTGGGCGAGACCTGGAAGTACATCCGGGACGCGGTGGGCATCGCGTCGTCCGACAGGGTCGCGGCGACGACCGGCAGGCCGACGTCACCCAGGTCGCGGATGGTGTCGCGGGTCGGCTTGCTGCTCAACGCCATGCCCAGCACGCCGATGATGCTCTTGTCCCGCTCCATCATCGACCGCAGCTTCCCCGCCACCACGTCGCCGTGCTGCATGGTCGAGCCCGCGTTGCTCAGCAGGACGCGGATCAACGGCTCGTCGGCGTCGGTGCGGTCGAGCAGCCTGGCCTGCCGGGCCGCGACGCCGACCAGCCGGGCGGTGTTGCTGGCCAACGCGTCGCGGTTGGCGCTCATCGCGGACACGTACACGACGGTCGCGTAGGGGCGGCCCTTGTCCCGTTCGTGCGCTTCGAGCACCCGCCGGTTCTGGTCCACGATCAGCTGCTGGACCTGGTTGAAGCGGGCCAGCTCGTCGGGGTCGGCCTCGCCGAACAGCGGCACGTACCCCGTGGTGACGCCGACGCAGTCGCCGTCGCGCCGTTCGAGGGTGTGCGCGTCGGGGTTGTCGCGGTCCAGGCCGCAGTGCTCGTAGCGCCACCGGTCGTTCGCGGCGGTGATCCCGCGGACCTGCCGGTAGCCGACCGTCGCCACGGACGCGAGCAGCAGCAGCACGACGATCACGAGCACCGACGTACGCGACCAGACCGGGGCCTGCCGCACGGACAGCGTGGCCGTGGGCGGCACCTCGCCCCGGACGACGGTCACCTCGGGCACCTTCAGCGGCAGGAACCACGCGGTCGGTCGGCGGGCGCGGCTGTCGGTGGCCAGCTTGCGCGCCCACGTCTCGTAGGCGTGGCTCGCCTGGCTCACCGGCGCGGGTTCGCGCTCGGCGGTGGTCGCCGCGTCCGGCGGCACCTTGGCGCTGCCGCTGATGATCACCAGCGGGTCGAACGCGCCGGTGTCGTTGCGCACGTCGTTGATGACCTTGAGCACGGCGTAGCCGCCGTTGTCGCGGCGGATGCCGTCCAGCAGCACCACCGGGTACACCGTGCGGCGGGCCGACCTGATCCGCCACCACGACCGGCGGTAGGCGCGGCGCACGTCCTCCAGGAACGCGTTCACCAGCAGCTTCGCCAGCTGGCCGGTGTCCTCGCGCGGCTCGGTGCGCTGACCGGGCACCAGCGCCGACGTCAGCCGCTCGGCGAAGCCGATGAACGTGCCCGGGTCGTGCGGCGCGAGGTAGGGCTGGCGCAGGAGCCACCGGTACTCGCTGCCCGGCACCAGCCCGCGCAGCTTCGCCCGGAACAGGAAGGACGGCACCAGCCGCACCACCAGCCGCACCCACCACGGCGCGGTCTCGGTGGCGTTGTCCAGCACCTCCTTCAGGTCGTCGCCGCTGCGGCGGCGCAGGTCCCGCTCCCGCAGGCGGGTCAGCAGGGTCGAGGACGACTCGGGGTTCGACCCGTCCAGCCGCTGGTTCATCAGCCAGTAGACGAGCTCGAAGCGGCGGAACTCGTGCCGCCCGTAGCGGTCGTTCGCGCCGTGGGCCAACCCTCGGGCGATGTGCACCAGCACCGAGCCGACCGCGTCCAGCGTGGCCAGGTCCGGCGTGGCGACGCCCGGTTCCGGGTCGGGGAAGCGGTGGTAGGCGTGCGGCACCCGGCCGGGGTGCGCGCCGCGCAGGTGGGACTGCAGCGCGGCCAGCAGGCCGTCCGCGCGGGTTCCCCGGACCAGGCAGACCAGCGGGATGCCGCGGTCGGCGCCGGCCCGCGCTCCCGCGCGACGACCGGGCAGCTCACCGAAGCGCGGGCGCTCGGTCAGGTCCTGCAGGAGCTTCACCAGCTCGTCCACGACCTCGACCGACGATAATCCTTCCTCAGCACCGCTCTCGGCCACCGGACTCCTCGCGCGACGAACCCCGTCCCACCCCGTCCGGCGTGACGCAGGACTTCCGACTTTAGCTCGCAGGACCGTCCGCTTCGGGCGTTTCGGCACTGTCCCCGCACGTCACCGCACTCTTGCGGCTCGGGCGACCCCGGTGGCGGAGGCCATCTCCCCTTTTGAGCGACGCGTAACCCCGGCAATGACGGACAGTAGGCGCGGCTCGCAACAAACGTGACGAGAGTCACCCATCAACGGTCAATCCTTGCCTCCCCCAAACACGAACGGTTACGTTCTCGGCCGCAGATCACGGTTCCATCACCGAAGGGACACGGGCCCGACATCCCCCGGAAAGGCCCGCGTCCACCTGGATCCCCCGCCAGGTCCGGTGACGGAGTTCCCCGACCGCAGGAGGCTGCACCCTTGGCTCGGCACGTCCGTCACAAGAACAAACGCGCGCAGACCACGTTCCAGGTACCCGCACCGCCGCCCGGCTACAAGGGCGCGCACCGCGCGGAGGCCGAGAAGGTGCTCCCGCGTCGCATCGCCAGCGTGGCGGTGGCCGTCGGCATCGTGTCGGGCTCCGGAGCCGCGGCGTACGCGATGAGCGGGCCGTTCAGCCCGATGGCCGGTGGCGCGGACCTCGGCGGCGTGCCGGACGACACGATCCGCACCGGCAAGGTCGACACGGTGCACGCGGTGGACCTCGGTTCGGAGACCGCCCGGATCATCCGCCAGGAGCAGCTCTCCGCGCTCCACACGTTCAACCAGGCCAGCGGCGTGGCGCAGGACGGTTACGCGGCCCGCAAGGCGGCCGAGGACAAGGCGGCGCGCGAGGCCTGGGAGGCCGCCGAGGCGCGCAAGCCCCCGAAGCAGCGCGAGGTCGAGGGCTGGATCCGCGAGGCCATCAAGGTCCTGGCGGCCAACGGCACCCCGATCACCGAGGACAGCCTCGACGAGATCTACACGATCATCATCAAGGAGTCCAACGGCAACCCCAACGCCGTGAACACCTGGGACGCCAACGCCGCCCGCGGCACACCTTCCAAGGGCCTGATGCAGTGCATCGACCCGACGTTCCAAACCTACAAGCTGCCCGGGTACGACGACATCTACTCCCCGGTCGACAACATCATCGCGGGCGTCCGCTACACCTACGCCCGCTACGGCGGCTTCGGCAACCACCCCGGCCTGGTCGGGATCAACTCCGGCACCGGGTACGTCGGGTACTGACGCCCGTCCGCCGTCGAAGGCCCGACTCCCCCGAGGTCCCGCTCCCCGACGACCGGTGCGGGGGTTCCGGGGTCGGAACCCCCGCGCCGGCGGTCAGCCGAGCCGGAAGTCGGCCACCCTGATCGGTGACGGCGTGGTGCCGCTGGAGCGCTGCTGGTACTGCACCGACAGGACGCCGTCCACTGCCAACCTCGACGTGTCGACGTTGACCTCGCCGAACGCGTTCATCGACGGCTGGTCGAACACGAGGGTCCAGTCGGTCCAGCCGGTGGCCCGGCTCGCGGACACGATCCGGCCGCGCGGCATCACCAGGTAGGCGTTGTCGGCGCGGTCGAAGACGAGCTTGGTCCGCTGGGTGCTGCCGGGCGGCACCGGCACCTCGCGCTTGGTCCACGTCCCGTCGGCGTTGCGCACGACGTGGAACGTGCGGCCGTACTGCGCGCGCTGCTGCGAGTAGTTCGACACGCACTGGGTGAACCGGCCCGGCACGTAGCTGATCACCACGTGCGGCGTGCCGGTCGAGTCGGCGCCCTGGCCCTCCTGGTTCATCAGGCCGTGGTTGGGGTCGAGCGGGTCGACGACCAGGCCCGGCGAGCCGACCGACACCCGCGTGCCGCCGGTGGTGCCGACGACCGCGCCCGCCGCGTTGCGCCACGTGCGGCCCCGGTCGTCGCTGTAGACGTACCCGGTGTCGTGGTTGGTGAGGCCGCCGGGGTTGCACAGCACGCCCGCGTTGCCCTCGCGCCAGGTGAACGCCGCGTGCAGCCGGCCCCGCCGGTCGTAGGTCAGGCCGTGCAGGTACATGTTGCGGGTGGTCGACACGACGCCGTTCGGCCCGGTGTAGTTGCCGGTCGCGGAGGACCACGCGCCGAGCTTCCGCCACGTGCCGCCGGTGTACTCGGCCAGCTCGTTCACGCCGTTGCCCGACCCGCCGGTGCGGTAGCTGAACTGCAACGCGCCCTCGGGCGTGACGACGAACTGCGGGTACGTCATGTTGCCCGGCTCGACGCTGCCCAGCGTCCGCTGCACCGCCCCGAACACCGATGGCGACCAGGCGTACGAGCCGGGCTGCGACGCGAGCCCGGCCACGGACCGGGAGTAGAACAGCCGCGTGTTGTGGGTGTCCATCGCGACGTGCAGCGTGCCGTCCTGGGGCGAGATGCCCAGCGAGATCACGTTGTGCGAGTCGTCGGTGCTCAGCGCGTGCGGCAGCACGGCTTTCTGCCAGCCGCCGCCGAGCGCGCGCCGTGCGACCACGGCGTTGCGGTCGGACGTGTACCAGGCCGCGTACTGGTAGCCGTTGTAGGTGATCAACGCGTCCTGGAAGGCGTTGTTGTTAACGAGCCCGTCGTAGGACACGAAGTACAGCGCCGACTGGTCGAGCACGGTGTCGGACAGCAGGGTGACGCCGGGCGCGGCCTGCGCGACCCCCGGTTGGACGACCGCGGACGCGGCCAGCACGAGGGCCGCCAGCCCCTTCGCGATCACCGGCCCACCCCGTCCGCTAGCGGGGTTCTGAGGTTGCGCTCTCCCGGTGATTCCATGGGCTTCTCCTCGTCGTCTGCGGGGGCCGTCCGGTCGCGCCGTGCCTCGATGCGCTGATCGCGTCCGTGCCCGAGTCCTGGACAGCACTCCAGTCCGGTCCACGTCCAAGGTCAACGGAGTGAACAGAAGCGATCAAAGTCGAGCGCTGCCGACGATCCCGCCGAAGTCGTCGAACGGGTCGAGCCCGGCGGACCCTCCTGGTACCCGCACCGCCCGGCTGCGGTCGGTCCGCGGCGGAACCGCGGGGCGCGGCCGGACATCCCACCGACATGGACACGGGTCGGTGGTGGGTGGTCGTGGAGGAGATCCGCGGCATGGGCGACGGGCGCGAGTGGGAGATCTCGCTGGCACAGCCCGTCGGTGACCGGGAGGCGGCGCTGGCCGAGGCGGTGCGGCTGGCCCGCGAGTTCGTCCCGGCCTACCCGTGGTCGGTGCGGTCGCGGCAGGTGCTGCGGTTGGGCGACGGTTCGTGCCTGGTGATCGCGACGGGCCGGACCTCGTCCTTCCACTTCCGCGTCCACGTGGCCGAACTGGTGGCGGACGACTGAACGTCGGCGGTCAGCCCTCCGGGTGGCGGCCCAGCAGGTCGGCGGCGTGCACGGCCTCCAGCGACAGCGTCTTGTAGCCGACCTCCTCGAACAGCACGGTGAGCCGGTCGGCCTCGCTCTGCACGACCGTGCCCGCGCCCCACTCGGTGTGGTGGACCCGGGACTGGGCCGGGTACTCGGGGTTGGCCGACACGCCGGTGCCCGCCTCGCCGCGCTCGCACGTGTCGCAGTTGCCGCACGCCCGTTCCAGCACCTCGCCGAAGTACCCCAGCAGGTGCTGCCGGCGGCACGCGCGGGTCTCCGCGTACGCCCGCATGACCTCGATCCGGGACCGGTCGAGGCGTTGCAGTCGCTCGGCTTCCTCGGCCGCCAGGTCGGCCGCCTCCTCCGGGTCGACCACCAGCCGGAACTTGGCCCTGGTCACCCGCACCGCGTCGACGCGCTCCAGCAGGTTGACGCCGGTGGTGACCTTGCGGCGGGACTGCCCGAGCTCCCGCGCCAGCTCGGTGACGCGCAGCCCGGGGTGGTCGCGCACGAACTCCGCCAGCTCGACGAACCCGTCCCGGTCGACGTGCCGGGACTGGAGGAACCGCTGCAACCCCAGGTCCTGCGGCCGGTAGAACAGCACGGCCCGCGCGGGTTCGCCGTCCCGGCCCGCGCGACCGATCTCCTGGTAGTAGGCGTCCAGCGAACCGGGCGCGGAGGCGTGCGCGACGAACCGCACGTCCGGCTTGTCGATGCCCATGCCGAACGCCGACGTCGCCACGACCACGTCGACGTCGCCGCTCATGAAGGCGTCCTGCACGCGTTCGCGCTCGGCGGCCTTCATCCCCGCGTGGAACGGTTCCGCACTCACCCCCTTTCCGCTCAGCTCCTCCGCGTACCGGCGGGCGTCCTTGCGGGTCGCCACGTAGACCAGTCCGGGCTTCCGCGCCTCCAGCACCCAGTCGAGGACCGCGCGCCGCTTGTGGTCGTCCTCGACGAACATGCGCACGTCCAGCGACAGGTTGGGCCGGTCGAAGCCGATGGCCACCACGACCGGGTCGCGCATGCCCAGGTGGGAGATGACGTCCTCGCGCACGGTCGTGCCCGCGGTGGCGGTGAGGGCGAGCACGGGCGGGCGGCCGAGCCGGTCCACCGCAGCGGCCAGCCGCAGGTAGTCGGGCCGGAAGTCGTGGCCCCACGCGGACACGCAGTGCGCCTCGTCCACCACGAACAACCCGGGCTCGCCGAGCCGGTCCAGCACCTCCGGCTTGGCCAGCTGCTCGGGTGAGACGAACAGGTACCGCACCTCCCCGCGTGCGACGGCCTCCCACGTGGCCTCGTTGTCCACTTCGGACTGCGCGGAGTTCACCATCGCGGCGGGCGGTGCGCCGTTCTCGCGCAGCGCCGTGACCTGGTCGCGCTGCAACGCGATCAACGGCGACACCACGACGACCAGGCCGTCCAGCAGCACGCCGGGCACCTGGTAGACCGCCGACTTGCCCGCGCCGGTGGGCAGCACGACGAACACGTCCCGCCCGGCCAGCACCTGCTCCATGGCGTCGATCTGCTCGTCGCGCAGCTCCGCCCACCCGAACACCTCGGACGCCGCGGCGCGCAGCCGCTCCCGGACCCCGCTCACCGGCTCGCCCGATCCCGGACGAGGAGCCCGCCCACCACGACCAGCACCGCGCCCAGGACGAGGAAGCCGAGGTCGTAGGCGAGCTCGTGCGGGCCGCCGCGCACGTGGTGGACGCCGAGGACCAGGTGGTCCACCACCCCTTCGACCAGGTTGAACACGCCCCACCCGGCCAGCACGCCACCCCACAGCACCCGGCCGGCCAGCGTGCCCGCGCGGTTGAGCAGTCCGATGCCGACGAGCACGAGCAGCAGGCACAACAGGTGGAACAGCCCGTCGGCGCGCATGTTCGCGTGCAGGTCGTCGGGGTACCAGCCGGACAGCATGTGGTGCCAGCCGAGGAGCTGGTGGGCGACGATGCCGTCGACGAACCCACCGATCCCCAGCCCGATCACCAGCGCCGCTCGCGCGCCTCTCGTCATGGGCCGGGAGTTGCCCGCCCGGGTGGGATCAAACTCGGCGGACGTCACACCCGCCGGACACCGCGCCCGACCTCCCCGCCCCCGCCGGACACCCCCGCCCGGCGGCGTCACGCACCGCGGACGTCCTCCCGGCAGGAGTCGACCAGCGCGGTCACCGCCGGGTGCCACTCGCGACCGGTCGGACCGCTCACCACCAGCCTGCGCACCACCCTCGGCCGCAACGGCACCAGCACCAGCCCCGGCGGCAGCATCGTCGCGGCCAGGCCCGGCACGACCGAGATGCCGATCCCGGCGCGCACCATCGCGAGCAACGTGCCCAGCTCCCGCACCCGGTGCCGCGGGTCGAACGGCACGCCCGCGTGCACCTGCCGCACGTGCCGCTCGCAGCCGCCGCACGACAGCAGGAACGGGTCGTCGGCCAGGTCCTCCACGCCCACCTCGGCCACCCCGGACAACGGGTGGTCGGTGCGCAGCAGCGCGTGGAACGCGTCCTCGCCCACCGTCGCACCGCGACCGGGCGGCGGGTCGACCAGGACGGCCGCGTCCGCGACGCCCTGGGCCAGCCAGTCGGCCACCTCGTCGTCCTCGCCCTCGAACACCCGCACCCGCACGTGCGGGAACTCCGCCTCCCACCGGGCCATCAGCTCGGGCAGCAGGCCCTGGCACACGGTCGGCGGCGCGGCCAGCTTGACCGTGCCGCGGGCCACGCCCCGACGACGCGTGGCCAGGTCGGTGATCGCGGTCGACGCGGCCACCGCGGCGCGCGCGTGCGCCACGACCTCCTGGCCGAACGCGGACGGCCGCGGGCGGCCGTCGCGCACCAGCACCGGGTGGCCGAGGGTCCGTTCGAGCGCGGCGACGGCGAGCGACACG
>NZ_JBFAAX010000138.1:0-13681 GCF_040639995.1 Actinosynnema sp. NPDC023658
CGCACGGCAAGTCCTCACGACCTATGAGGACCACTACAACCGACACCGACCTCACCAGGCCCGCGCACCGCGGTCTTCGGCGTGGCCCAGAACCTGTTCGACGACCCGCGCAAACCGGTCGGAGACTACGTGGTCACCGCGGAATCGCCGGCGGCCGGCGGCCCGGTCGTCGTCAACGGCTGGGCGTCCGGCGGGACACCGATCTCCGTCACCCGGACCTCCACCGGCCGCTACCGCGCGCACTTCGCGAACGGCTCGATCAACAGCACCGTGCACGCCTCCTCGACCGTGCCGGGCAACCGCTGCACGGTCGTGCAGTTCAACGACTACAGCTTCAAGGACGACACGACCATCCTGGTCGGCTGCACCGACGCCGGCGGCACGCCCGTCAACAGCGGCTTCGACCTGGTCTACTCGTCGGCTCGCATCTACTGACCACCGCCACGGACCGTGACCTCGTTGCTGCGAACGGGTTGTTAGTCGGCGGCGGACGTGACGTCGGGTGCCCGGCGAGCGATCTCTTCCCGGGGGGCTCCTGTTGGGGCCTGACAATCGAGGGGGAAATCGATGCACTCGGCCTCACGGCGCGGGCGATTACGCACGCCCGCAATCACCGTCGTCACCGCGGTTCTCGTCCTGGCGGGGTTGTTGCCCGGCGTGGCGTGGGCGGCACCGCCGTCGAACGACGACTTCGACGACGCGACCGCGATCAGCGCCCTGCCCTTCACGATCGACATGGGCCTGTCCGAGGCAACGGCGGCCGCGGACGACCCACAGGCGTGCACGCCGGAGTCGTTGCCCACGGTGTGGTTCGACTACACGCCCGCCGCCGACGGCTTCCTGGCTGTCGACCTGGACGAGATCGGTTATGCCCACATCGCGGCCTACACCGGGGTGCGTGGCGCATTGCAGGTCGTGCCGGAGAGCTGCCACGTCAGCTGGGACGCGCCGAACGTCCTGCCCGTCACGGCGGGCACGACCTACCACCTCCAGGTGGCCGTCGACTGGCCGGGGTACCCGGTCCGGCTCACCGTCGAGGACGTGCTCCCGCCGTCCGGCGACGACTTCGCCGACGCCGTCCCCATCACCACCGTGCCCGCGACGATCGAGGCCCGGTTGGCGGCGGCGACGGTGGAACAGGGCGAGCCTGCGCCGTCCTGCGACCCGTACGGGGCCGGGAGCCCGTCGGCCTGGTTCGCGCTCACCGCGCCACGGACGGAGTCCGTCGTCCTGCGCCAGACCAGCGACGACTACGAGGCGACGGTCGCCGTCTACACCGGGACCTCCTTGACCGACCTCACCGAGGTCATGTGCGAGAACTGGAACACCGGCGTCGTGCCGGTCGCGGGCGGGCGGGCGTACTGGGTCCAGCTGGTCCACCACCGCCCGGAGGCCCTGCCCACCACGTTCACACTGGCCGAGGCGCCGCCGCTGGACGTCGACCTGAGCTGGTCGTCGGCCGACCCGTCGATCTTCGACAGCGTCACGTTCACCGGTCGGGTCTGGGACGAGGCGGGCCAGCGGATCACGCGTTTCGACTGGGACTTCGGCGACGGCACGACGGCGTCCGGCTACGAGGTCGGGCACCGGTACGCCGCCGACGGCGACTACCCCGTCCGCCTGACCGCCACCTCCGCCGACGGACGCACCGGCGCGTCGACCCGAACGGTCGCCGTGCGCACCCACGACGTGCGGATCCTGTCCTTCACCGCGCCGGCCAGGGGACGACCGGACCAGACCAGGCCGATCGAGGTCGTGATCGGGAACCAGCTGCTGCCCGAGGACGTGCTGGTCACCCTGTACAAGAGCACCCCCGGCGGTTACCAGGAGGTCGGCCGCGCGACCCAGTACGTGCCGGCGCACCCGAGCCGATCGGTGGCGTTCCCGTTCAACTACACGTTCACGCCGTCGGACGCGGCGGTCGGTCGTGTCGCGTTCCGGGCGGTCGTCACGTTGGCGGGCGGCAGCCGGGACGCGCGGCCCGTCGACAACGAGGCCATCGCGCCCGCGACCGTGGTCCGGCCGACGACGACGACGAACGAGGTGATCTGATGTCACGACACGGATTGCGCATCGCGGTGTTCGCCGCCGCGCTGTCGCTGCTGCCGGTGACCGGTGTGGCGTACGCCGAGCCGCCGTCGAACGACGACTTCGACCACGCCACGGCGATCACCGCACTGCCGTTCACCGGCGAGGTCGACCTGTCCGAGGCCACGAAGGCCCCGGACGACCCGAACTACTGCTCGCACCTCGAGCCCGCCTCCGTGTGGTACTCGTTCACCGCCGCCGAGGACGTGACGGTGACGCTGGACTTCCACGGCACGTACGTGGAGACGGCGTTCTACACCGGTGTTCGCGGCGACCTGGACCCGGTGACCGGGACGTGCGACAGCGGTTCCGGAGTCCGCGCGCTGGACGCTCGCGCCGAGGTCACCTACTACCTGAAGGTGACCGGATCCCATTGGTACGGCAGCTTCCCGTTGACCGTCGAGCAGGTGCCCAGACCGGCCAACGACGACTTCGCCGGCGCGGAGGTCATCGGCAGCCTGCCGTTCGTCGGGGGGTCCGTGCTGGCGGCGGCCGGCACCCAGCCGGGTGAGCCTCGGGCGTCGTGCGACGGGAACCTGGGTTCGCCGTCGGTGTGGTACCGCTACACGCCCGTCGAGTCCCAGTCGTTGCTGATCGCCACTTCCACGCCCAATGATTACAACGCGGTCGCGGCGGTCTTCACCGGCGACTCCCTCGACGACCTGACCGAGGTGTCGTGCGTCGACAGCTACCGGACGTTGTTCCGCGCCGAGGCCGGTCAAACCCTCTACATCCTGCTCAACGCGCCCAGCTCGGGCGGCGACGCGGTCAGCCTGGCACTGCGCGAGGCCCAGCCGCTGCAACCGCACCTGGAGTACTACCCGACCGAGCCGTCGGTGTTCGACGACATCAGGTTCGTCGACCAGTCGTGGGACCCGGAAGGGGGCGGGAACGGCATCGTGCGGCTGGACTTCGGTGACGGCACGTCGGTGACGCCGATCGGGGTGTCCTACGCCGACCACCGGTACGCCGCGGACGGTGACTACACCGCGACGTTGACCATCAGCTCGTGGGGCGACCGCACCGCGACGACCTCGGAGGTGGTGCGGGTCCGGACCCACGACGTGGGGATCACCGGGTTCCGCGCCCCTTCGTCGGCCCGGGTCGGGACGACGAAGTCGCTGGAGGTCGCGGTGGCCGCCAGCCGCTACGACGAGTCGGTGACCGTCACGCTCTACCGCGGCACGGCGGCGGGCTTCACGGCGATCGGCACGCTCACCAAACCGGTGCCCGCCCGACCGTTCGGCACGGTGAAGTTCGCGTTCTCCCACACCTTCACCACAGCCGACCTGACCGAGGGAGCCGTGGTGTTCAAGGCAGTGGCCGAACCGGCTGGCGTGCGTGACGCGTCGCCCGGCGACAACACGACGATCGCGCCAGCGACCCGAGTCCTGCCCTGACCATCGGGGACGGGGCCGCTCACCGGCCCCGTCCCCGCGTACCGGCGCGTGGTCAAGGCCCTGTGCCGCTTGCAAAGTCATCGTCGCCGGCAGGGCAGAGTGCCACCGTCTTGGGAGCATGGCTGGGTGATCGTGTCCCTGCTGTACAAGGTGACCCGGAGGTTTGCTGTCGGTTCCGTCGGTGCTCCTGCGCGGCGAGACGGCAAAGGACACCGAGACCACGAACCACCATGCGCTACGACCGCGCCCGCAAGAACCTCGACCGCCACCCCAACCACATCCTTGGCGGTCGATGAAGGTGAGCAACCGAGTAGCAACCGTCCGAGGGCACTGGGACCATTGCGCGCATGACACCGAACGCGACATCGACGGCGCAGGGGTGCATCTTCTGCGCCATCGTGGCGCGACAGGCCGAGGCCAGTGTGGTGTACGAGGACGAGACCGTCGTGGTCTTCATGGACCTGAACCCCGTCACACCCGGACATCTGCTCGTCGTGCCACGCAAGCACGCGGTGGGCCTTGAAGACCTCGATGGAGCCACTAGCGCCCACGTTTGGTCGGTCGGTCATGACATGGCACGGGCCTTGCGACGTTCACGCATGGGTTGCGAGGGGATCAACGTCCTCCTCTGCGATGGCGAAGTCGCCTTCCAGACGGTCTTCCACTTCCACCTTCACGTCATCCCTCGCTACCCAGGAGACGGCTGGACCCTCAAGGCCGAGTCTCCGGAACGCGAGAGGTCACTCCTCGACCGCGACGCGCAAGCCGTCAAAGACGCTATCGCGTCAACGGACTGACCGGTCACTTCCGCTCATGCCGCCGTGCGCGTGCATCTCGGCGAAGCATGAACGGGTCCGCCCCGGATCACTGATCACGGCGGCGTGCGCGATCGAGCCTGTCTCGGAGGGTCAGGGTCATCGAGTGGGCGGGGCCCATGACCCGCTCGAAGTCGCTGACGACAGCCTCCAGCAGCGGAATCGCCCGGCTCAGGTCACCGATGTCCCAGTAGGCGTTGGCGAGGCTGGTCCGCGTGCCCAGTGTGTCCATGTGGTCGGGACCCAGCACGCGTTCGCGGTCGGTGAGGACGGCTTCGAGCATCCGGATCGCACGGTCCGGGATACCGGTGGCCAGAGTGGCGACGGCGAGGTTGTGGCGGGTGGTCAGTGTGTCCGGGTGGTCGGGGCCCAGTGTGCGCTTGCGGTGGGCGAGGACCTGTTCGTGCAGCGGGATGGCTCGAACAGGGGCACCGGAGAGCTGGTAGGCGTAGGCCATGTTGTTGCGGGCGGCGGACGTGTGCGGGTGGTCGGGGCCGAGGGCACGCTCGGAGTCCGCGAGGGTGGCCTCGTACAAAGCGATCGCCCGACCCGGGTCACCACTGTCCTGGTAGGCGCCCGCGAGGTTGTTGCGGGATAGCAGTGTGTTCGGGTGGTCGGGCCCCTGGACGCGCTCGCGAGCGGCGGCGACCTCTTCGTGCAGCGGGATCGCCCGGGTGAGGTCGCCGGTGAACTGGTAGACGCAGGCGAGGTTGTTGCGGGTGTCCAGCGCGTGCGGGTGGTCGCGACCCAGGACGCGCTCGCGGTCAGCGAGGACGGCTTCGAGCAGCGGGATCGCGCGACTCGGGTCACCGGCGAGGTGGTAGGCGTAGGCCACGTTGTTGCGGGAGGTCAACGTGTCCGGGTGCTCGGGGCCCAGGACGCGCTCGCGGTCGACGAGGACGGCTTCGTACAACGGGATCGCCCGACCCAGGTCACCGACCGCTTCGTAGGCGTAGGCGAGGTTGTTGCGGGAGGTCAACGTGACCATGTGATCGGGGCCCAGGACACGCTCGGAATCAGCCAGGTTGGCTTCGTACAGCGGGATCGCCCGACCCAGGTCACCGGCAGCCCGATAGGCGTTGGCGAGGTTGCCGCGGAAGGGCAGCGTGTCCACGTGGTCGGGGCCCAGGACACGCTCGGAATCAGCCAGGTTGGCTTCGTACAGCGGGATCGCCCGACCCAGGTCACCAGCGGTCTCATAGGCGTAGGCGAGGTTGTTGCGGGAGGTCAACGTGTTCGGGCGGTCCGGACCCAGGACGCGCACGCGGTCGACGAGGACGGCTTCGAGCAGCGGGATCGCCCGACCCAGGTCACCGACGGCCCGGTGGGCGTTGGCGAGGTTGCCGCGGGAGGTCAGCGTCTCCGGGTGGTCGGGTCCGTGGAGGCGTTCGCAGCTGTGGACGGCGCGGGCGTGGTGGGTGACGGCGGTGCCGGGGTCGCCCCGGCTGTCCAGGTAGTGGCCGAGTTGAGCCAGGAGGTGAACGGTGTGAGGGGTGTCGGTATCGGGGCTGGTGTGCCCGAGCAGGGCACGGGCGTGGGGAAGCACCTGTTCGTAGCGGGGCCACTCGGCGGGTGACCGCGGGTCGAGTCCGGTCACGGCGTTCGACAGGAAGGCGGCGGCGACGTCGCGGGCGGCGGCGACGTCCTCCGGGCGGCGATGGGGGTCGTGGGGATCCGGGGCGCGGGTGACGGCCTGGACGAGTCGGTGCACCGACACCGTCGCCGCGGTCAGGGTGATCATGTTGTAGGCGGCCAGACGCCCCAACGCCTCGTGCACGTCGGGTTCCTCGCCGAGGTCGGTGAGGAAGGCGCGGGGGATGCCGTGCGGCGCGCACCACGCAACCACCCGCAGCACGTCACCCGCAAGCGGGGTGTCGGCCAGCCGGTCCAGGGTCACCTGCCACACCCGGGCCACCGTCCGCCGCACGTCCCCACCCTCCCCCGCGGCGGTGAACACCCGTGCCGGGAACCTGCCGAGCAGATCGAGGTACGCGGTCGGGTTGATCCGGTTCTGGGCCAGGTAGGCCGCCGCCTGCTCGATCGCCAGCGGCAGGGACCCCAACTCCGCGCACAACTCCTCCGCGCGGGAGAGATCCGCGTCGGGCCACTCGGCCCGCACCAACCGTTCGAGCAGGTTCATCGCCTGCCCGTTCGTGAGCACGTCCAGCACCACGGTGGCGATCCCGCGCCACCCGGTGCCCTGGCGGCTGGTGATCACCACCGTGCCCGTGCGCACCCGCTCCAACAACCCCGTCGCGTCGGCCGGCGTGGTCAGGTTGTCCAACACCAGCAGCCATTCGTCGTGCGTGGCCAGCCAACGGACACCCAGCTCGACTCGCTGCTGCGCCGGCAGCACCGCCGCCTCCGGCGCGATCGCGACGGCCAGCTCCGCGAGTCCGGCCTCGATCGCCGCGGGCGAATCCGCCGTCACCCACCACACGAGCGAGAACCGGTTCGCGTGCGACTCGGCGAACCGGGCGGCCAACGTGGACTTGCCCACCCCGCCCAGGCCGTGCACCGCCACCACGACCGCACGACCACCCGTCCCGGAGACGGCGGCGTCCAGCCGCGCCAACTCCTCCGACCGGCCCACGAACACGTCCGTACTCGCCGGAACCCGACCCACACCCACGACCGCAGGCACCGATTCCATCACCGGGACCGCCGGAGGAACCTGCACCGTGAGGTCACGGCCCGCCTGGTTGACGACCGAACCGGCCACGGCCACGCCGACCTGTCCCACCAAGTCGGGGCCGCCATCGTCGCCCGAACCGGCCAACATCCACCCCGAACCTCGACCACCGACCGACCGCCAGCACAACCCACCCGCACAACCGGCCACAACGCACAAGTGCGGACACCAGCGATTCGTGATCAGCCGGACATCCACTCTCGTGGACTTGCCGACCGGGATCGGTGGCCCGGCGGTCGCCCTGCCCGGGTCTGTGGTCGGGTTGACCGACTGGTCGGTCTGAATCCGGTTCGACCTGCTGCCCGCCGCCGGGCAGCGGTTGGACGCCAAGGGCTGGGCGGCGTTGGCCATGCGGGAAGCCGGCCTGTGGCTGTGCTGGGCCACCACCGCCGACCGGGCCACCGCGGTGGAACTGGAGGACCACGTCCTCACCGCTCTGCACGGTCAAGGGCTGTGGAACCTGCGTGGCCCCAGCGCCCGCGGTGGCGACCAGCACCCCTGACCGGAAAGTCACCTGCCGAAGTGCTGTCCGTCATGCGCCGGGCGTGCTTCGCCGGGCCGACCGCGCGAGTCGGTCCGCGAGTGCCACGACGAGGTCGCGGAGCTCGTCCGGTCGCTCGATGACGAACGGCAGGTCCAGCGACGCGAGCACGGCCGGTAGCCAATCCAGCCGTTCCACGCGCAACTCGACGCGGGACCAGCGCTCGGTCTCCGCGTCAGCCCGGTTCGAGGGCTCCGACACGATCGCGATGCCGTCCGGAAGCCGGGTGCGGATGTGCTCGGCGGTCCCCTGGACCCACAGGACCACCTCGTGCCGGTACGGCGCGGTGGCGAGCGTCGTCAGGACGTGTTGCGCCGGGTCGAAGTCGTCGGGCGGCTCGAACGAGCCGGGCTGGACCCGCGCACTGGCGATGCGATCCAGTCGGAACGTCCGCTCCTCTCCGATCGCGGGGTCGACACCCGTCACGTACCACCTGCCGGAGTGGCTGACGAGCCCGTACGGGTGCAGCTCGCGAACGCTGTGCCGGCCGTCGGCGGCGGTGTACCGGATCGAGACCGGCCGGTGGTGGCGCACCGCGTCGGCGATCGGGAGCAGGACGGCTGTGTGCGGGGCGGTCGGCTCGCGGGTGGGGGTGGTGAAGGCGAGAGCGCCGAGCACGGCGTCGAGCCTGCGACTGAGCCGCTCGGGCAGCACCCACCGGATCTTGGCCGCCGCGGTCTCGCTCGCCGTGCCCGTGGCCGTCATCAGGCCGGCACGTTGCCCCGCGACCAGGCCGAGCAGCACCGCGAGTGCTTCGTCGTCGCTCAGCATGAGAGGAGGCATGCGGTAGCCGGAAGCCAGCCGGTAGCCGCCGTGGCGACCGCGCACCGACCTCACGGGCACGTCGAGGTGGATGAGGTGGTCGACGTAGCGCCGCACCGTGCGCTCGTCCACGGCGAGCCGGTCCGCGAGTTCGGTCGCGGTCCTGGTGCCGCCCGACTGCAGGAGTTCCAGCAGGGCGAGCACGCGGGCGGTGGGACGGGCCATGCCCGACATTCTCGCCCAGATACCGGGCGGATTCTGTCCGGTATTGGTCCTAGCCTGCCATCACCAGCACCGATAGACCACGGAGAACCCATGAACCTCGTCTCGATCCGCATCATCACCGACGACGTCGCGCGACTCGTCGCCTTCTACGAGCGCGTGACCGAGGTGCGGGCGAGCTGGCTCAACGAGGACTTCGCCGAGCTCCGCGGCGCCTCGGCCACCCTCGCGATCGGCAGCACCCGCACCGTTGCGCTCTTCGCGCCAGGCTCCGCCTTCCCGGCTGACAACCGCAGCGCCATCATCGAGTTCCTCGTCGACGACGTCGACAGCGCGTACGAGCGGCTGACCGGTTTCGTGGAGGACTTCGTCAACGAACCCACCACGATGCCTTGGGGCAACCGTGCGCTGCTGTTCCGCGACCCCGACGGCAATCTCGTCAACCTCTTCACCCCGGTCACCCCGGCTGCCATCGAGAAGTTCACCCGCTCGCGCCCGCACGGCAGCCCGCGGTAGATCGTGGTTCATGAACACCGAATCGGGTGTTGATGATGTTGCCAGCCGACCCCGGACCATCGCTCGCCGCTGGTGAGGGTGGCCTCGTGCAGCGTGATCGCCCGCGTCGGATCACCCACCATCTCGTGGGCGGGTGTGGTGGGTTTGGTCCGGCTGGCTGTCGCTCAGGTGCGGCGAACGGGGCAGGCTGTGCCGATGGACGTGTCATCGGCGCTACCCGGGATCGTGTCGGAGAAGCCCGACGGGTGGCGGCTGGTGTTCCTGCCGAGTGCGGCCCGTCATCTGGGCGGCAACGCGGCGGCCGGGCTCGTCACGCCGGCGGTGATGGCGGTTCCGTTCACGATCGTGCTGGTGCCTGCCGCGTGGGGGTTCTTCGGGGCCACGGCCGCCTGGTATGCGGCGCTTGTGCTGGTGGGCACGCTGGTCCTGCTCGGGCTGGCGCTGTCGGTGTTCGTGGTCGTCCACGAGTCGGCCGCGGTCCGCTGGGTCGCGCTGTGTCCACGGGAGGCTCCGGAGTTCCTCGTGGTCAGGCGGGTTTTCGGGGGAACGCGGGCGCCGATGGCGGATGTGCGACGGGTCACCGTGCTCCACCGCGTGAAGATGGGGAAACCGAACGGGGTCGATGTCGTCTTCCACACCGCGACCGGGGAGATCAGCTGCCCGAGGGTGGAGGACGCGTCGAACCTCGCGGAATGGCTTTGCGACGTGCTCGTGGGCGTCGAGGTCGAACGTACGCGGATCGTCGACCGGGTCCACCTGACGCGTGACCAGTGGTGGCCGGGTGCCAGGGTCGCCGCCGAGTGGGGTGTGCCGGTCGAGGCCGTGGGCGCGCTCATCGACCATTTCGGCGTCCGCGGTCACTTCTTCGTACCCCGTGTCGGGGCCATGCATGGAATCAACCAGGGCGTGAACCTGTACGACCCGGATGACGTCCAGGAGATCACCGATCAGCTCGCGGAACCGGCGGCGGAACGCAAGGTCGCCGCGTTGATGCTCCAGCGGCTGAGCAGCCTGGCGACGAACGCCGCGGAGGACGAGTCGTCCGAGGTGCTCGTCGAGGTGATGTCGGATGCCGAGCTCGCTCGCCGGTATCGAGCCGCACTGGCCTTCACCTCGCTCGAAGAACCCGATGCCTACGTCGCTTATGCGCAGTATTCGCTCTGCCGAGCTGTGCGCGGGGAGCCGCTACCGCCGGTGGGCACCGAGGTACCCACCGATTTCCCGACAGTCCTCGCCGAGACGCTGGCGACAGCGCCCGTCCTGAGGACCACGAGACTTCGCTGAAGCCCCGGACAAAGCCTGCTTTGCAGCGATGCACGCTGCCGCCACCCAGTTCAGCACCCGCCTGCGCCCCTGACGCTCAGGTCTCCGACCGACCGGCGTCCACGAACCGGGTCAGCAGGGCCACCAGTGTGTCCAGTTCCGCCTCGGTGAACGGCCCGAACAGGTCCCGCGCGGCACGTGCGGCGTGTTGTTTCGCCATCTCGAACGCGGTCCGCCCGCTGTCGGTCAGGGTCAGCTCGGAGACCCGCTTGTCCGTGCTGGACCGGGTCCGTCGCAGGTAGCCCAGGGCTTCCAGGTCCTCGACGGTGCGCACCATGCCCGCCTTGTCACTGCCGGTCTCCTTGATCAGGTCGCGCTGGGTCGAGACGCCGTCGCGGTCGATCAGCAGCAGCACTCCGAAGTGCTTGCCGGTCAGGTTGAGCGGGGTGAGGACGTCGTTGAGCGACGCCGCGGCCCGTCGGTGCGACTGGCGCAGGAGCAGGCCGAGCTGGAGGCTCGCGCGGGACGGCTGGGACATCGAGCTCCATCCTATGTTAGATTCAGATGAATCCGATTCATCTGAATCTATGTTCTGGGGGCACCTTGACCACGTCAACGACTCCGCATCCGGTCGTCGACCGGACCGCCGCGCCGCCAGCGTGGCCACGCTGGGTCTTCCGCGTCACCAGTGTGATGGCTGCGGTCATGTTGTTCGACCAGGCGGTCTTCGCCGGGCAGTTCCTCTCCGGCACCTACGACGCCCTGCTCACCCATCGCGAGAACGCGACGTTCGCCGGTCTCGCCGTGATCGTCTCGACCGTCGCCGCCGTGCTCGTCCGCGTTCCCGGTCGCGGCCCGTGGTGGCCGATCGCCGCGTCGGCCGGGATCTTCGGCCTCGTCGCCCTCCAGATCGCCCTCGGCTTCGCCAGGGTGATCGGCGCGCACGTCCCGCTGGGCGTGATGACGATCCTGCTCGCCGTGTCCCTCGCGGTGTGGGCGTGGGTGCGCGGATGAGCACCGTGAGCCGTCGAGCGTTCATCCGCGCCGGACTGGCGGCGGGCGTCGGCCTGGGCGTGGGAATCCCGATCGCACTCGGCGCGGGCGGCTCGGCCTCGACCGGGAACCTCCTGCGCGGCCGACTGCGACCGCCCGCGTTCACCCGACCGCTCCCGATCCCCGACGTGCTGGAGCCGGTCCGCAGCGACGCCGAGGCCGACTACTACCAGATCACCCAGGCGCCCGCCGTGGTGTCTCTCGCACCGGGCACCCGAACCGGGATCTGGGCCTACAACGGGACGTTCCCCGGACCCACGATCGTCAGCCGACGTAACCGGACTGCCGTGGTGACGCACACCAACCGCCTGCCCGTGCCCACAGTCGTCCACCTGCACGGCGGCCGCACGCCACCCGACAGCGACGGTTACCCGATCGACTTCCTGCACCCGGAAGGCTTCCACGCCGACCACGCCGACATGTCCGGCGACGTCCGCGTGGGTAGCCGCACCTACACCTACCCGCTGGACCAACGCGCCGCCACGCTCTGGTACCACGACCACCGCATGGACTTCACCGGCCCGAGCGTATGGCGCGGCCTGGCGGGCTTCCACCTGGTCCGGGACGACGAAGAGGACGCCTTAGGCCTGCCCTCGGGCCCACGCGAACTACCGCTGATGATCACCGACCGCAGCTTCGACGCCGACGGTTCGCTGCTCTACCCCAGCCTCGACCCGACCCTCCTGCACACCCCGGGCGTCACCGACCCGTACGCGGCCGGGGTGCTCGGGGACGTCATGCTGGTCAACGGCGCACCCTGGCCCGTCGCCGATGTGGACGGCGCGAAGTACCGGCTGCGCATCCTCAACGCCTGCAACGCCCGCCGCCTCGACCTCCGCCTGGACCCCCGGCCCGACGACGGACTGGTCCAGATCGGCACGGACGGCGGCCTGCTCGCCACGCCCGTCCGCCACGAGCACTTCGAGCTCGCGCCCGCCCAACGCCTCGACGTGATCGTCGACTTCGCCCGTTACCCGCCGGGCACGCTCGTCACCCTCTTCAACGACTTCGACGACGGCGAGATGCACCGGGTCATGCGGTTCCGCGTGGGCGAGCGCGTGGCCGACAGCTCCGCACTGCCCGACCGGCTCTCCGCGGTGCACGTCCTCACCGAATCCGAAGCCGTGGTCACCCGCACCCTGCACTTCGCGTCAGGCGGAATGGGTTGGCTCGTCAACGGGCAGCCGTTCAGTCCGGACACCATCGCCGCCACGCCCCGGCTCGGCACCGTCGAGGTGTGGCGGCTCGTCACCGACTTCCACCACCCCGTCCACGTGCACCTCGCGCCGTTCCAGGTGCTGTCCCGCGGCATCGGCGGCCCCGGACCGTTCGACGCGGGGTGGAAGGACACCATCGACCTGCGGCCCGCCGAGGTTGCCGCCATCGCGATCCGCTTCGACGGCTATCCCGGGAAGTACGTCTTCCACTGCCACAACCTCGAACACGAGGACATGGCGATGATGGGCAACTTCGTGACGACCGCCTGATCACGCGGTCGCGGAGCAGGAAGCGCAGGGACTCCATGGGCGTTCCGAGGTCGGCGGGAGGTTCCTGGCCTGCTGGGTCGTCCACTCCCTGACAAGCTTCGGGCGCCTCGCCGCCGCGACCGACAGCACAGTGATCTCCGCATCGGGCAACCCGCGCGCCACGCCGTCATGGAGACCTCGGGCCTCACAGGTTTCGGGCCGCGCGTACGCGGTTGACAGCCGGCTTGACGACTGCGGTTCGGACGCGGTCGGTAGCGGCGTACGGCGGATTGTCGCCATGCGAAGGGTTTTCCATAATCGATCCAGCCCGACGACGGCGTCGGGTTCTCGGGAGGCTCCCTCATGTTTCGGCTCCGTCGTGCACTCGCCGCTCTCGCAGTGCTGGCCGCACCGCTGGTCACCGTCACCCCGGCCTCGGCCGACGACCTCCCCTCGGTGGTCGTCGACTACGGCAACGGCGCGACCTACGCGAACATGCCCGGCTCGGGCAGCACGACCGTCCACCTCGCCCTCTCCGCGCCACCCACCGCGTCGGTCACGGTGACCATCAACCTGTTGCCCAACCCGAGGGGGACGCTGATCGTGCCGTCCCGGCACACCCTGGTCTTCACGCCCACCACTTGGAGCACGCCGCAGCAGGTGCGCCTGATCTCGGTGCGGGACTTCGGCTGGGTGGACCTCACCGCAGGCGGTCCGGGCGTCACGGGGGTCACCCTTGGCGCCTACTCCAACATGGGGCCGCTGCCGCCCAACCTGAACTACGCGTGCAGGGCCACGACCACCACCACCGCTTGGCCCGGCAGCTTCAACACCGGCGTGACGGTGACCAACACCGGCTCCAC
>NZ_JBFAAX010000139.1:0-13363 GCF_040639995.1 Actinosynnema sp. NPDC023658
CGAGACCGACCTCCAGGACTTCCAGGGCCTGGTGGACGCCGGGCCTGCGAGGACGTCGACGACCCGGAGCCGGGCCCCGGCCAGGTGCGGATCGCGGTGCGCGCGGCGGGCGTGCACCTGGTGGACGCGGCGGTCCGGCGCGGCTGCCCGGAGTGGCCGGCGCTGCCGGACCTGCCCACCACACCGGGCAGCGAGGTCGCGGGGGTGGTCGACGCGGTCGGCGCGGACGTCGACGGCGCGTGGTTGGGGGAGCGGGTGGTGACGCAGCTCGGCCTCGCCAGCGGGGGGTACGCCGAGCTGGCGGTGCGGGAGGTGGGCGCGCTGCACGTCATCCCGGTAGGGCTCGGCTTCCCCGCCGCCGTGGCCATGATCTGCTCCGGCCGCACCGCGCTCGGCGTGCTGGACGAGGCCGCGCCCACCGCGGACGACGTGGTCGTCGTGACGGCCGCCGCGGGTGGTGTCGGGACGATGCTCGTGCAGGGCGCGTCGCGGGCCGGTGCGGTGGTGGTCGGGTTGGCCGGGTGCGAGGTGAAGCGGCGGGCGGTGCTGCGCGCGGGTGCCGCGATCGCCGTCGACTACCGGCGGGACGGGTGGCAGCAGGACGTCGTCGCCCGGCTCGGCGGGCGGGAGGTGACGGCGGTGCTGGACGGGGTCGGCGGCCCGCTCGGGCGCGGTGCCGTGGACCTGCTCGCGCCGGGTGGTCGGCTGGTGATGTTCGGCGCGTCGTCGGGGGAGTTGGTGCGGGTGACGTCGGAGGACCTGTTCGAGCGCTCGCTGACGGCGACGGTCGCCGCGGGGCCGCACGTGGCCAAGCGGTCCGGTGGCCTGCGGGTGCTGGAGGCACGGGCCCTGGCGGAAGCGGCGGCCCACCGCCTGACCCCGGTGATCCACCCGTTCCCCCTGGGGGAGGCGGCGCGGGCGCACGCGGCGGTGGAGAGCAGGCACACGGTCGGCAAGGTCGTCCTGGTCCCGGACGCCGGCTAGGGTCGTGACCATGCTGCACGGGAGGTCCGCCGAACTGGCCGTGGTGGACCGGCTGCTGTCCGACGCCCGCGCCGGCCGCAGCGGGGGGCTGGTCGTGCGGGGCGAGGCGGGCATCGGCAAGTCGGCCCTGCTGGCCCACGCCGCCACCAGGGCAACCGCCACGGGCCCGGAATTGTCGGACCCCGCCGGCACAATGAAAGCAGGGGACCCCCTGGCGGGGACCTCTGCGAAGCGCTCGCTGCGCGCGCCCGCCGCCATCCCGATCCCGCTTGCCGCCGACCCGATCCCGCTCGCCGCCGACCCGACTCCGGCCCGGCCGGAGACGGCACCCGGCACCCGCGCCGGCGCGTTCCGGGTCCTGCGCGGCACGGCGGTGGAGTCCGAGTCGGTCGTCCCGTTCGCCGGCCTGAACCTGCTCCTCGGTCCCGCCGTCGACCACGTCGACTCCCTGCCGCCGACCCAGGCCACCGCGCTGCGCGCCGCCCTCGGCCTGGCCCCGACCGACGGCGGCGACCACCACCTCGTCGGCCTCGCCGTCCTCACCCTCCTGGCCGACCTCGCCGAACGCGGCCCCGTCCTCTGCCTGGTGGACGACGCCCACTGGCTCGACCAGGCCTCCGCGCACGCCCTCGTCTTCGCCGCGCGCCGCCTCCAGGCCGAGGGCGTCGCGATGCTCTTCGCCGCCCGCGACCTGCACGCACCGCCGTTCCCCGCGCCGGGCCTGCCGGAGCTGCGCCTCACCGGCCTCGCCGCGGAGCACGCCGCCGCCCTGCTCGACGAGCACGCCGCCGACCTGCCGCGCTACGTCCGCGACCGGATCGCCCAGGAGGCGCGCGGCAACCCGTTGGCACTGCTGGAACTCCCGGCCGCCCAGCGCGAAGGCCACCTGCCCGCCGCCCACGGCCACCGCGTCGCCGCCCTGCCCACCCACAGCCGCATCCAGCAGACGTTCGCGGACCGCATCGGCACCCTGCCCGAGCGCACCCGCACCCTCCTGCTGGTCGCGGCCGCCGACGACACCGGCGACCCGGGCGTGGTGTTCAAGGCCGCCGGCCTGCTCGGCGCGTCCGTGGACGACCTCGAAGTCGCCGAGCAGCGCCAACTCCTGCGCTCCGACGACGGCCGGCTGACCTTCCGCCACCCGCTGATCCGCGCCGCCGCCTACCAGAGCGCCACCCTGGCCCGACGCCTCGCCGTCCACCGGGCGCTGGCCGAGGTGCTGGACGACGCCCACCGCAGCGCGTGGCACCTGGCCGCCGCCACCACCGAACCCGACGAGGACGTCGCCCAAGCCCTGGCCCGCACCGCCGAGGACGCCCGCGGGCGGGGCGGTTACGCCGCCGTCGCGTCGGCGTACCAGCGTGCCGCCGAACTGACCCCGGACCCCGTCCGACGCGGGCACCGGCTCGCGGCGGCGGCCGGCGCGGCGGGTGCGGCGGGCCAGTTCGACCGCGCGGTCGTGCTCGCGGACCAGGCGTGGGACCTGGTGACCGACCTGGTCGACGGCGCGCGGGTGGCCCGCATCCAAGCCCGGTTGGCCAGTGAGCAGGGACGGTCGGCGGAGGCCGCGGAGCAGCTCGCCCGCGCCGCCGGCTGCGCCACGCACACCGAGCCGGAGCTGGCGGGGGAGCTGCTGTTCAACGCCGCCAACAACGCCTGGGCGGGGCGCGACTTCGACGCGTTGGCCGAGATCGCGGCACGGGCCGCCGACCTGCCCGGCGCCGACGACATCCGGGCCGTCGCCACCGCCGCCTTCGGCCTGGAGGGCGACGACGTCCCCGGCGGGACCGCCGCGCTGCGCGCGTTGCTGGACTCGCCGTACGTCGGCGGACCCGGCAACGCGGTCACCGCGTGGTGGCACCTCGTCCTGGGCGACGACCGCGCCGCCCACGAGTGGGCGTTCCGGGTCGAGCGGCAGTCCCGCGCCGAGGGCGCGCTGGGCGTGCTGCCCCGGGCGCTGGCCTACCTGGCCCGGGGGCACCTGCACCTCGGGCAGCACCGCGACGCGCGCGCCGCCGCCGAGGAGGGGCTGCGGATCGCGGCGGACATCGGGCAGGGGTTCAGCGTCGGCTTCCTGTCGAGCGTGCTCGCGGAGCTGGCCGCCATCGAAGGCGACGAGGCCCGGTGCGAGGAGCTGGCCGCGACGGAGACCGGCGGCCCGCCCGCGTCCGTGCGGGCGGCGTGCGCCCTGGCGTTGCTGGACCTCGGGCTCGGCCGGCACGAGTCCGTGCTGGACCGGTTGGCCGACGTGGCCGCGGGCGCGTACCGGCTCTACTCCGTCTCCAGCCTGCCCGACCTGGTGGAGGCCGCCGTGCGGCTGGGGAAGCCGTCCGCCGCCGAGGACGCCGCCGCCTGGTACGACGAGTGGGCGTCGAGCAGCGGCCAACCGTGGGCGCGGGCGGTCGCGTCCCGCTGCCGCGCGCTGCTTACCGACGACGAGCGGGCGTTCACGACGGCTGTCGAGCTGCACCGGGTCGACGGGAGCCGCCCGTTCGAACGCGCCCGCACGGAGCTGCTGTACGGGGAGTGGCTGCGCCGGGCCCGCCGCAAGGCCGACGCCCGCACGCACCTGCGGTCCGCCGCCGAGCTGTTCGAACGCCTGGGCGCGACGCCGTGGGCCGCCCGCGCCCGCACCGAGCTGCGGGCCACCGGCGAGAGCCGCGCCGTGCCGGGGCCGGACCCGCTCGGCGCCCTCACCCCGCAGGAGCTCCAGGTCGTGCGGCTGGCCGCCGAGGGGTTGAGCAACCGGGACATCGGCGCGCAGCTGTTCCTCAGCCCGCGGACGGTCGGCTACCACCTCTACAAGGCCTACCCGAAGCTCGGCGTGGCCTCCCGCGTGGAGCTGGCCAAGCTCGACCTCGCCTGAGGACCGAATGGTCTAGACCCATTGACAGCACCTCCCGGACGTCCCCACGCTGGACGGCAGCCGGCCGCCGCCTGCCCCGAGGAGGACCAACGGTGAAACCCCCAGCGAGGACGGCCCGAGCGCTCGCCGTCCTGGTGATGGTGCTCGGCGCGACCGTCGTGTGGCACGCGGGTTCCGGCACCCCCGCCGCGTCGGCCGCCGAACCCCTGCGGAGCCTCGTCCCCGTGCCGGTGTCCGTGCAGCCCACCGCCGGTGTCACGCACACCGTCACGGCCGCCACCAGGATCTACACCACGCCCGCCGCGCACGGCGTCGGGGACCAGCTCGCGGCCCTGCTACGCCCGTCCACCGGCTACGCCCTGCCCGTCACCGACACCACCGGCACCCCGACCGACGGCATCTCGCTGCTCCTCGGCGGCGCACCGGCCGCCGTCGGTGACCAGGGCTACCAGCTCGCCGTGACGGCCGCGTCCGTGCAGCTCCGCGCCACCACCCCGGCGGGCCTGTTCGCGGGCGTGCAGACGCTGCGCCAGCTCCTGCCCGCCAAGGTCGAGAGCCGGACCGCCCAACCGGGGCCGTGGACCGTGCCCGGTGCGACGATCACCGACCACCCGCGGTTCGCCCACCGCGGCGCGATGCTCGACGTGGCCCGCCACTTCCACCCGGTCGCCACGGTCAAGCGGTACCTCGACCAGCTCGCCCTCTACAAGGTCAACTACTTCCACCTGCACCTGACCGACGACCAGGGCTGGCGGATCGTGATCGACAGCCGGCCGCGCCTGGCCGAGTACGGCGGCAGCACGCAGGTCGGCGGCGGACCCGGCGGGTACTACACCAAGGCCCAGTACCAGGAGATCGTCGCCTACGCGGTGGCCCGGCACATCACCGTCGTGCCCGAGGTCGACCTGCCCGGCCACACCAACGCCGCGCTGGCCTCGTACCCGGAGCTGAACTGCAACGGCGTCGCGCCCGCGCTGCGCACGGACATCGCGGTCGGCTACTCGTCGTTGTGCGTGTCCAAGGACGTCACCTACGCGATCGTCGAGGACGTGATCCGCGAGCTCGCCGCGATGACGCCCGGCCCGTACCTCCACATCGGCGGCGACGAGGCGAGCGCGACCACCGACCAGGACTACCGGGCGTTCATGGACCGCGTCCTGCCGCTGGTGGGCAAGTACGGCAAGAAGCCGATGGGCTGGCACGAGTTCGTCAAGACCACCACCGACACCGGCGCCGTCGCGCAGTACTGGGGCACGACCACGTCCAACGCCGTCGTGCAGAACGCCGCCGCCCGCGGCCAGAAGGTGCTGATGTCGCCCGCGAACAAGGCCTACCTGGACATGAAGTACAACTCCGGCACGCCCATCGGGTTGAGCTGGGCGGGGTACGTCGAGGTGCAGGACGCCTACTCCTGGAACCCGGGCACCCACGTCAGCGGCGTGCCGGAGTCGGCCGTCCTGGGCATCGAGGCTCCACTGTGGACGGAGACGGTGGTGACGCCGGCGCACCTCGACCACCTGGCGTTCCCGCGCCTGCCCGCGCTGGCCGAGCTGGGCTGGTCGCCGTGGTCGACGCACAGCTGGGACGCGTTCCGGACCCGCCTGGGCGCGCAGGCGCCGCGGTGGACCGCGATGGGCATCGCCTTCTACCGCTCGCCGCAGGTCTCCTGGGACACCGGCGGCACCACCACCACGACGACCACGACCACCACCACGAGCACCCAGCCGTCCGGCACCTGGGCCCCGAACCAGGCGTACGCGGTGGGCGCCCGCGTCACCTACGACGGCGTCGCCTACGAGTGCCGCCAACCGCACACGTCCCAGCCCGGCTGGGAGCCGCCGAACGTCCCCGCCCTCTGGCAACGCCTCTGACGCGCACCCGAGCGTTCAACTCGGGTGCTCTGAACGTAGGACTCTCGCGCTCCGAACGTAGGACTCTCGCGAGAGTCCTACGTTCACGTCGCGCGTGTCCTACGTTCGAGTACCCCGAGTTGAGCGTTCAGGACGTGACGCGGGCGGCGGAGACCGGGCGCTGGGCCATCGTGTACGTGCCCGCCGACGACGTGTTCACGCTCCACCGGTACCGGCTGAACGCGCCCGTCGCGTCGGACGCGTAGAACATCATGTGCCCGTACCCCGCGCCGCCGGTCCCGGCGGTGGCGTTGAAGATCCGGTTGTCCGGGAACCGGAAGTAGTTGCCCACCCCGTACACGCCGTGCGGCTCGGACGTGCAGTCCACGACCTCCACCGCGTACTGCGTCTCCCCGGCGAAGTTCAGGCCGGCCCCGGGCGCGGTGTAGACGCCCTTCACCGACCGCACCATCACCACGTGCCCGGTGTTGGTGTCCTGGTCGTTGCGGTAGTCGACGGCGATCAGGTCGCCGGGCCGCAGGTCCGCCACCCTGGTGACGCGCTCGAAGTGCGGGACGTCCCGCTCGGCGAACGCCGCACGGTAGTCGCGGGCGAACGGGCTCGCCACCCCGAAGTGCTTCCGGAAGAACGCCGAGGTCGCCCACCGGTACGTGCGCTTCAGCACGGCCGTCTGGAACGACGCGCACTGGCTCCGGTTGACCCACCCGGACGCGTCACCGGGCGACCCCCACCGGACCACGTTCGGCTGGTGGGGCTCCTTGTAGGTGTTGTTCGTCAGCGGGCACGCGGGCAGCGACAGGTAGCCGACCAGCTGCTCGGCCTCCAGCAGGTGCGGTGTGGACGTCCGGTGTGGACGCACCGCGCGGGCCGGCGCGGCGGTCGTCCCGAGGGTGGCGGCCGCCCCGGCGGCGAGGGCGCGTCCTCCCCGGAACGGTCTGCGCGACAAGTCCATCGTGCGACTCCCCCTTCGGTGCGGGCCCGCATACCGTAGTCGAAGGGGGAGCGCCGCACGTGGAGGTTCAGCGCGCGTAGACCAGCAGAACCGTCGTCAGCACGGTAATGAGTCCGCTCTTGATTACTCTGTGGGGCATCGGCGAACTTCAGTTAACTTTCCTGAAGTCCAGTACTCTGAGTAAGCTGGTAGGGCGAGTCCGGCAAGCAGGTTCGAGGGGAGTTCGAGTCATCTCTCGCGGCATGGTGTACGTTCCGAAATTCAGCTGAGACGCTGAAGTTCGCTGAAAGGCACGCGGTCGTGGTCGTTGAAGACGGATTACCCTTGCTGGCGCGCCGCCTCCGGGCGTTGCGCGAGGAGGAGTGGCCCGAGGTCACGATCACGCAGAGCGACCTGGCCCAGGTGCTCAGCGCCGAGAAACCGGCCAGCGTGCCCTTGCTGTCCTCCTGGGAGAGCCGCACCACCCCCAAGACCCCGCCGCCGCACCGCCTCGCCGCCTACGCCACGTTCTTCGCGACCCGACGCTCGGTCGAGAACCGCCCGTTCCGGCTGATCCCGCCGGATGAGCTGACCCCGGACGAGGCCGGCCGCCGCGACGAGCTGCTGCGCGAGCTGATGGACCTGCGCGCCGCCGCCGGGCAGCGCGAGAGCGGCGCGTCACCGGCCCAGGACCACGCGGACCGCGGCTCGTGGTACTTCCACGACCGGCACGACATCACCATCGTCGTGGCCCAGCTCCCCGCCGACATGCGGGCGAAGATGCCCTACTCCGACCCGTCCCGACCGGACTACGTCGAGCTGTACACCTACGCCGACCTGGACGCCCTGATCGAGCTGCACGGGCACATCCGCGCGGTCAACCCGCGCAGCCAGGTCAACTTCCGCATCGCCTCCGAGCTCGCGCCCGACGACTACACCACGCACCTCGTGCTGCTCGGCGGCGTCGACTGGAACCTCGTCACCCGCGAGCTGCTGGACCGCGTCGACCTGCCCGTCACGCAGGTCGCCCGGCACCACGAGTCCGAGGCCGGCGGGTTCGTCGTGCGCACCCCGTCGGGCGAGGAACGCCTCTACGCGCCCAAGCTCGCCAGGCACGGCGACCACGAGGTGCTGCTGGAGGACGTCGCGCACTTCTACCGCGGCACGAACCCGTTCAACCACAAGCGAACGGTGACGATCTGCAACGGCCAGTACGGCAGGGGCACCCTCGGTGTCGTGCGGGCCCTGACCGACGGGCGGTTCCGCGACCGCAACGCGGAGTACCTGGAACGGCGATTCCCCGACCACGACTCCTACAGCGTCCTGACCAGGGTGGTGGTGGTCAACGGCCAGGTGGTCACGCCGGACTGGAACCTGCCGGGCTCCCGACTCTCCGAATGGCCGGAGGGCCGGAGTTGACCGTCACCACCCTCGCGTCGGTGAACCACCACGGTTCCCACCGGCACCTGCTCAGCCGCTACCCCGTCGCCGTCCCGGCCGACGTCGACGCGATCATCGTGCCGACCGCGCGGCCCACCGCCTACCTGGAGCACGTCGTCGCGCTCGCGCGGCACCACGGCTGCACGCTGGTCACGCTGTGCAGCCGCCGGTCGTCCGCGGACGCCGCCGCCGCGCTCGCCGAACGCGCCGGGGTCGAGGTCGTCGCCGTCGACGTCGCGGACGTGCCCGCCGACCTGCTGCCGCCGCTGCGGACCACGGCGATGCTGCGCGGCGGCCGGTTCGCCCGCCGCACCGACACCAGCCTGAAGCGCAACCTCGGCCTGCTGCTCGCGGCGGCGGCCGGGTGGGAGCGGGTCGTCTACGTGGACGACGACGTGGTGATCCCGGAGCCGGACGACCTGCGCGCCGCGGCGGGGCTGCTCGACCGGTTCACCGGCGTCGGGCTCTCCGTCGGCGGCTACCCGGACAACTCGGTGGTGTGCCACGCCTACCGGGAGGCCGGTGGCGCCCAGGACACGTTCATCGGCACGGGCGCGCTCGCGATCGGCCGCGAGTCGTTCACGTCGTTCTTCCCCGACATCTACAACGAGGACTGGTTCTTCCTGCTCGACGAGACCGGGCTCGCGCCGTCGGCGGTGACGGGGCTCGCGGTCCAGCAGCCCTACGACCCGTACCACGACCCGATGCGGGCCCGGACCGAGGAGCTGGGCGACAGCCTCGCGGAAGGGCTGTTCGGGCTGCTCGACACCGGGGGTGGCCTGACCGACGCCACCGCCGCGTACTGGCGGGGGTTCCTGGGCCGGCGCAGGCGGTTCATCGACGAGGTCATCACGATGGTCCGCGACACCCGGCCGGACGGCCCGGCCAAGCGGCAGGTGATCGCCGCCCTGAAGGCCGCCGGTGGCCGCAACCGCCTCATCGAGCCCCGGCTGTGCGTCGACTACCTCACCGCGTGGCGTGCCGACCGCGAGGTGTGGCGCGACCACGTCGAGGCGACCCGCCGCCGCTGCGGCGGCCGACCCGTGCCGAAGCTCCTGGCCGACCTCGGCCTGCTCCACCGCTACCGCCCGCGCGCCTGACCACCGCCTCCCATGTGGCGGAACGCTCAGTCCGCGGCCCGTTCCGGCGATTAGGCTCGCCTGCTGGAACGTGGACGAGCGTGCGACGGCCGAGCCGTCGATCGGACGGGAGCGGGGCATGACGAGCACCGATGGTCGGCAGAAGTGGCTGACCGTCGCCGAGGAGCTGGCCGCGACGTTGCGGGTCGACGCGGCGGAGCGGGACCGGCGCGGTGCGGAGCCCGTGGCCGAGGTCGCGTCGTTGCGGCGGTCCGGGCTGCTGGCGATCGCGGACTGGGCCACCCAGCAGGCCGTGACCAGGGTCGTCGGCGCGGCCGACGCGAACGTCGGCCACCTGCTCGGCTACCACTACCTCCAGGTGTGGCGCCGCGGCCTGTTCGGTGACGGCGACGTCGGGCCCACCGGTGCGGACGTGTTCTGGGCCGGGGTCAGCAACCCGCTGGACGCCGCGCTGGAGCTGCGGCCCGTCGACGGCGGGTTCGAGGTCACCGGGCGCAAGACGTTCGCCACGGGCGCGTCGGTGGCCGACCGGCTCGTGGTCAGCGCCACCCGCACCGACAACGCCGACAAGGTGACGTTCACGCTCGACGCCAAGGCCGACGGCATCACCTACCGCGGCGACTGGGACAACATCGGGCAGCGCCTCACCGCCAGCGGCGGCGTCGTGTTCGACCGCGTGCACGTGCCCGCCGACCAGGTGCTCGGCGCGCACGACGAGACGAGCCCGCGCCAGTCGCTGGCCGGCCTGGGCTTCCAGCTCGTGCTGGCCCAGCTCTACGTCGCGATGGCCGAGGGCGCGCTGGCCGAAGCCTCCCGGTACACCCGCACGACGACCCGACCGTGGTTCCTCAGCGGCGTCGACGCGGCCACCGCCGACCCGTACATCCTGGGCGCGTACGGCGAGCTGGTGTCCGAGACCCGGGCCGCCGGCCTCCTCGCGGACCACGCCTCGGAGCGGCTGGACCGGGCGTCCGCCCGCGGCGCCGACCTGACCGGGGACGAGCGCGCCGAGACCGCCGCCGCCATCTCGTCGGCCAAGGTCGTCGCCACCAGGGTCGCCAACGAGACCACCAGCCGGGTGTTCGAGCTGTGCGGCGCCCGCGCCACCGCCGCCGGCTACGCCTTCGACCGGTTCTGGCGCAACGCCCGCACGCTCACCCTGCACGACCCGGTGGCGTACAAGGCCCGCGAGGTCGGCGCGTACTTCCTCACCGGCGAGCACGCGCCCTACACCGGGTACAGCTGATGGAGCCGTTGCTCGCGCGCAGCGTGCGCCTGGAGGACGACGGCGTGCACGTGCTCGACCGGCGCAACTTCCCGTTCGAGCGGACGTGGGTGCGCTGCGGCACGGTCGTCGAGGTCGCCAAGGCCATCGAGGACATGGTCACCCAGTCCTCCGGCCCGTACTTCGCCGCGCTGTGGGGCATGGTGCTGGCCGCCCGCGAGACCCGCGGCCTGCCCAGGGCGGAGGCACGCGCCCGGCTCGACCGGGCCGGGCAGCTCCTGATCGAGACCCGGCGCACCAACAACCACCTCCGCAAGGCGGTCGCGGCCGTGCTCGCCGGGGTGGACACGCACGAGGACGTCGAAGCCGGCGCGCTCGAAGGCGCGAGGGCGGGGGACGAGCGCTACCGCAGCCGCAGCCGCAGGCTCGGCACGCACACCGCCGAGCTGCTGCCGGACGAGGGCGCGGTGCTCACGCACTGCTGGGCCGACCTCTACCTGACCGAGACCGTCGCCGCTGCCCAAGCGATGGGCAAGCGCTTGCGGTTCGTCTGCACGGAGACCCGGCCGTACCTCCAGGGCGCCCGACTGACCGCGGAGACGCTGGGCGAGATGGGCGTCGACACCACCCTGATCACCGACGGCATGGGCGCGGCCGTGATGTCGACCGGCGACGTGGACGTGCTGCTGACCGCCGCCGACCGCGTCACCATGGACGGGCACGTGGTCAACAAGGTCGGCACGCTCGGGCTGGCCGTCGCGGCGCACGCGTTCGACGTGCCGTTCCTGGCCATGGTGCAGGCGCCGGACCGGCTCGCGCCCACCGCCGCGGACGTGCCGATCGAGCACCGGCCGGGCGACGAGGTGCTGCACACCCTGGGCCGCCGCACGGCCACCGAGCGGGCGCGCGGCCTGTACCCGGCGTTCGACGTGACGCCGCCGCGGTTCGTCACCTCGGTGGTGACCGACCGCGGTGCGTACGCTCCGGACGCTTTGGCCGATTACTACGTTGGGGACGTTCATGAGTGAGTGGGTCGTGCTGGACATCGAGGGCACGCTCAGCGCCACCGACCAGGTCCTGGTCACGCTGTACGGCTACGCCCGGCCGCGGCTCGGGCCGTGGATCGACGAGCACGCCGACGACCCGACCGTGGTCGAGGCCGTCGCGCAGATCCGCGAGCTGTCCGGTGTGGACGGTGGCACGGACGAGCTGGTGCGCGTGCTGCACGACTGGATGGACTCCGACCGCAAGGTCACCCCGCTCAAGACGTTGCAGGGCCTGATCTGGCAGCGCGGCTACGCCGAGGGCGACCTGGTGGCCGAGTTCTTCCCGGACGTGGTCCCGGCCCTGCGCGCCTGGCACGACGCGGGCGTGAAGCTGGCCGTGTTCTCGTCCGGTTCGGTGGCGGGCCAGGTGGCGTTCTTCGCGCACACCACCGACGGCGACCTGAGCTCGTTGTTCGAGCACCACTTCGACACCGTCAACGCGGGCCCGAAGCGCGAGGCGTCGTCCTACCTGAAGATCGCCTCCGTGCTCGGGTCGACCGACATCACGTTCTACTCCGACGTGCCCGCCGAGCTCGACGCCGCCGCCGAGGCCGGGTGGCGGACGGTCGGCGTGCGGCGGCCCGGCGAGCCCTACGGTGACGCCGACTTCGGTCCGCACCGGACCTCGGAGACCCTGTGACGCCCGGCGAGGCGCTGGCCGCCGAGTGCGCCCGGTACACCGCGATGGGCTGGATGCGCGGCACGTCGGGCAACCTGTCGGTGGTCGTGGGCCGCGACCCGCTGCGGCTCGCGGTGACCGCCAGCGGCAAGGACAAGGGCGAGCTGGGGCCCGACGACGTCGTCATCATCGACGCCGAGGGTCGCACGGACGACCCGGTGCGCGTGCCGTCGGCCGAAGCGGGCCTGCACGGGCGGATCGCGGCGGTGTCCGGCGCGGGCGCGGTGGTCCACGTGCACGCCCTCGCTCCGGTGGTCGCGGCCGAGCGGTGGCCGGGCGGCGTCGAGCTGCGCGACCTGGAGATGCTCAAGGGCTTCGGCCGGCAGGCGCACGACGACCTGGTCGTCGTCCCGGTCGTGCCGAACAGCCAGGACATGCGGGAGCTCGGTGACGCGTTCGAGGCCGGGTTCCGCGCGGACGTGCCGGCCTTGATCGTGGCCCGGCACGGGGTGTACGTGTGGGGTGACGACCTCTACCAGGCCCGGCACCGGTTGGAGTGCCTGGAGTGGCTGTTGCGCTTCGCGGTCGAGACCAGCAGGAGGTAGGCGCGATGACGTTGCTGACCGTGTGGTCGGACACCGACCCCGAGAGCGTGGTCGTGCGCACCGCCGACCCCGCCGAGATCGCCCTGGAGCTGAAGCAGCTGGGCGTCCGCTACGAGCAGTGGCCGGTCGTACCGGGTGTGACCAGGGAGAACGCCCTGGAGGTGTACGCCGAGCAGGTCTCCCGGGTGACCGAGAACGAGGGCTACATCCTCGTCGACGCGATGGAGATGACGCCGTCCGACGACCCGGAGTGGCTGGAGTCGGCCGGGCAGGCGCGGCTGAAGTTCCTGGCCGAGCACACCCACGACGACGACGAGGACCGGTTCTTCGCCCGCGGCGCCGGGGTGTTCTACCTGCACGTGAAGGGACGCGTGCACGCCGTGCTGTGCGAGGCGGGCGACCTGCTGAGCGTGCCCGCGAACACGACGCACTGGTTCGACATGGGCACCCGGCCGGACTACGTGTCGATCCGGTTCTTCCACGACGACGACGGCTGGGTCGGCAACTTCACCGGCAGCGACATCGCCCGGTCGTTCCCGACCTTCGACACCCTCATGGCCGGTCACCGAGCGAGCTGAGCTCCGCGGCCAGGTTCGCCCTGGCCCGCCGCTCCCACCGGGCCCGCGCGTGCGGCGTGACGTACAGCGGGTCGCGCTCGGCCAGGCCGCGCAGGACC
>NZ_JBFAAX010000140.1:0-13320 GCF_040639995.1 Actinosynnema sp. NPDC023658
AGCGCCAGAATCTTCACGTCGTTACCCCGATCACTCATGGGCAGCAGGCGCAGCAGCGCGAACGCGTTGGTCACACCGAGGTAGGCCAGTCGGAGCAGCACAGCCGGTCATCATGCCGTGCTTGTCGCTGTCACAGCGGATACAGCCGTGCGCTGTGAGCGCTTCGATGTCTTGGCCTTGCACGCCTTCTACCAGCGTGGATGGAGTTCTCGGCAGGTACACGGCTCGGCGTCCTTCGCGACCTCACTGCGCAACAGCACCGATGGCACTGACTGTTCTACCGGCGAAGATGATCATCGATAGCACAACTGTCAATGATCTTCGATCGCACGCTCCAGTTTTGATTCGAGGAGCAATAGAAAAGATTCGATGTCATTCGAAATCTTCTGCGGGAACATTGCGGTGGAGCGGTATACATTTGAGTGTACCCGCCCTGGCGGTAGGAGGTATACTGGTGCGCCTGTAAACGGCACCGCGAACAGGTCGCCGCCGCCATTACTTCCGAACACGTAGATCTGACCGTCTGAGATCTCTGAGGAGTGCATCGGTGTACCGTTTGCGCGTGCGTTCAGGATAAATTCAATCGGATGAATGAAGTAGCCATTTTCCAAATCCGGCAACCGCACTTCTCGAACGGCCTGGTAGAGCTTGATCAAGTCATCCGGGAGTCCATCGGGTGTGGCTGGCGCTCCAGTCGACATTGGTTCGACCAGATTTCCCTCCGCTTCGTACCCGTTTATCTGTTCGAACGTCGACTCGAATCGTTCGACGAGCAGCTTCATTCGTTCGGTCCATGCTTCAAGTTCCATTCGGCCCCACCTCGGCGGCGATTTATCGACCTAATGATACCAGAACGTTCCAAGGAACTCCTCGTCAATTCGGCGTGCAAATTTTTCAATCTGACCTCTGCTTGCATTGGGGTTGTTCCGCGAGAATTCATCCCATCGATTTGTGATTTGCTGGTGATGATTGGTCGTGTTGCCCGGAACACGACTTCCCTGAACGCCACGCATATTGCTCGGAGCGTCAAAATCAAAATCTTTGAACTCCGGGTGGTTTCGATACATTTGAGGAATTGCGTGATGTGCATCCCAGTCAGCCGGAAGGCGTGGCTTTCCTTGCGCGCGTAGCGCGACTTGAAACCGGCCCCGATAATTGCTTACAGCTGGCGGTTGGCGCCCACCTGCCTTGTTCAGCTTTCCTGCTGCACCGGTCCCTCCGATTGCGCCGATCGCGCCGAGCATGGAAATTGCCGCGTCGTTTCCCATGCCGACGTCGGGTCGCGCCAGTACGAGGTCCACTACGAAGGAAGCTGGACATTCCCGTCCGATCCAGTTACATGATCTCTCGAGAAGTGTGTAGACCTCTTCGGCGAGCAAAAGGCCGGTGTCGTCCTCCTTGCGATACGGCATATTCTGCATGTCGATTTTCGCCTCATGCAGCAACTTGCCGAGGTTGGGGGCAGTGGACGGTAGCAAAACGTCGTTGACATAGTGATCGTTGGATGAGCGATCGTACGTTACGACAAGACCATCATCTACCTCCCAACTGAAATACGGTTGATCGTCGCTACTGGGGCCACAGCACTTGTCGTAGTTGGGTGTGCCGCATCCTGCGCCGTCGATGCCGCATTTGGGGATGAGGCCGGTGGGGTCGTTGTAGGTGGTGGGGTTGTTTCCGGCGTAGGTGTAGCCGGTCCACTGTTGGGAGTCGGCTGTGTCGAGGATGGGGTCGACGCTGATGAAGCGGCCGGTGGTGGCGTCGTACTTGCGGGCGCCGATGTCGGTCAGGCCGGTGGTCTCGCTGACCGGTTTGTCGAGGAAGCCGTGGCGGTCGGGCCAAGGGCGGCCTTCGACAGTGCCGAGTGGGTTGCCGTAGGGGTCGGTGGTGCGGCGGCTGACGGCGAAGCCGACGGACTCGACGGCGACGGAGTGGGTGTTGTGCAGGTCGGAGAGGAGGTAGGTGGGGTTGGTGTTGCCGACGCGCACGGCGATGGTGGCGCCGTTGTGGGTGTAGTAGCGGGTGCCGGTGACGGTTCCGGTGGTGTTGTCGCGGGTGAGTTCCTGGGTCGGCAGGTAGAGCGTGGTCTTGCCCGGGTCGCGGCGGATGAGCTGGTTGCCGTCGGCGTCGTAGACGTACTTCGTGGGCCCGTCGGGTGAGGTGACGGTGTCCAGTCGGTTCTCGATGTCCCAGGTCAGCTTGTGTTCACCGGTGGCCAGGGTGCGGCGGGTGGTGGCGCCTGCCTCGTTGTAGCCGTAGGTCGACTGGGTCTGGCCGGTGGGACCCTTGGTGGTGGCGCTGAGCAGCGTGTGGGGCTGCGAGCCGCCGACGGTCGGGTAGCCGTAGGTGGTGGTGGTGTCGCCGGTGGCGCCGGGCAGGGCGTGTTGGGTTTGGGTGGTGCGCACGCCGTCGGCGCGGAAGTCCCACGACGTCCAGTAGGCGGTGGGTCCGCCGATGTTGACGTGGCCGGGAGTGGTGGAGGGGGTGGCGGAGCAGTCGTCGGTGGCGGTCCAGGCGTTGTCCAGGCGGCGCAGGGGGTCGTAGGTGTAGCACTGGGTGCGGACGAGGGCGCGGTTGGTGGGGCCTTGGGTGTTGACGGCCTTGGTGACGTTGCCGGACGGGTCGTAGGTGTAGCGGGTGTCGTCGATCTGGGGCTCGGCTTGTTGGGCCGACATGGTGGTCTGGGTGAGGCGTCGGGTCTGCGCGTCGTAGTCGTAGGTGAGCTTGGCGGTGTTGTTCGACGGGCCGAGGGTGAACTGGCGGGCTTCGCCGTAGGGGGTGTAGGTCGAGTCGGCGACGTAGACGTTGTAGCCCGCTGTCGTCACCGGCTTGCCGTATTTGTTGTAGCTGGTGGTGACGATCTCTCCGGGAAGGCCGCCGCGGTTGTTCGTGGCGGGCTCGACGGATGTGGGCTGTCCTGTCCTGGTGTAGCTGTAGGTGGTGGTGTACAGGGCGTTGAGCCCTGTCTCGGCGGCCGGGATCTGGACGATCGTTTTTCCGATCCAACCCGGTCCGCCGTAGACGCTGACACCGGAGATGTAGTTGCCCTCGGGGGTGTAGCGGGTCGAGTACCAGGGCAGGCCGACGCCGTTCTGCGCGCCGTCGTACAACCACGACGCCAGCAGCGTTCCCCCGGTCGAGCCGGCGTACTGGGCGGTCTTGCGGCCGAGCTCGTCGTACTTGTAGGCCAGGGTGTTGTTGCGGGCGTCGGTCGTGGTGAGGATCTGCCCGGCGAGGTCGTAGGTGGTGGTGGAGGTGCCACTGTCGGGGTCGGTCTGGCTGGTCTTGTGGCCGAGCAGGTCGTAGGTGAAGGTCCACTGGTTGCCGACCGGGTCGGTGAGCTTCTTGTGCTGTCCCAGCGGGGTGTACTCGTTCGTGGTGGTCTGGAACGCGCCGCCGGAGACGACGTCGCCGCTGACCAGGGGCGGTGCGGTGTACTTGCGGACCTCGGTCTCGCGGCCTCGGATGTCGCTGATGACGGTGGTCGTGGTGCCGCCCTGCGGGGGGAAGACGGTGACACGGTCGCCTCCGTGGACGGTCTTCGTCGCCCACGTAGGGGTGATGCCCTTGTAGGCGGTTTCCAGCACTGGACGGCCCGCGCCGTCGTAGTCGGTGACCGAACGGCTGTTGACGGACTTGGGGTCGACCGAGATCAGGGTGGTGCCTGGGGTGCCGGTGGTGATGTAGCCGCTGTTGGTGTGTCGGGCGCGGCCGTGGGAGTCGTGGAACACGTCGCTGACGACGCGTCCGCCGTCGAGTGCGTCGGCTTGGGACTGGCGCAGCTGACCGAAGGCGTCGTACAGGTCGATCTTGGTGACGTAGTTGGTGCCGGTCCGGTAGTCCACGTACGTCTTGCTGGTGACGGCGAGCGGCCCGTTGTTGCGGAGCAGGTAGTCGTAGGTCACGGTGGCGGGGTCGAAGCCCTTGGTCTGGGGTGACTTCCAGACGGCGTTCAGCCTGCCCAGCGGGTCGTAGGTGGCGTCGGTGCGCCGTGATCCGACGTCGAGGCTGGCCACGGGGTTGCCGCGCGCGGGGTCGAGTTCGAGGGTGCTGGTCTGGTTCTTGGCGTTGGTGGTGACGGTCTTGGTGAGCACGCCGCCGTCGGTGGGGGTGTAGGCCGTGCGGGTGGGGCGTGCGAGGGCGTCGGTGGCCTCCGTGGTTCGACCGGCGGGGTCGAACTTCGCGGTTCCGGCCGTGTTGTAGGTCAGCTGGTCGTTGGTGTTGGCCGTGGCGGCGTCGGTCCTGGTCGGGTCGCCCAGGGTGACCGTCCCCAAGGTGGTGGCCCCGTCGTAGTAGGTCCGGGCCGAGCTGAGGATGGACGTCTGTGAGGCTCCCTCGGCCGGGCAGACCTGTTGGGAGACGGTGGACTCCGCGACGCGGTCACGCACCCAGGTCGTGGTGTTGTCGGCGTACGTGGTCGTCGTGCACAGGTCTGGCACCCCGTCGCCTGACTCGGTCTTGGCGACCAGCCTGCCGACCGTGTCGTAGCGGTTCGTGCTGGTCGCGGTGCGGACGCCGCCGGCGGCGAGGTCGGTGATGATCCTGCTGCGCGAGACGCCGACGAGCTCCGCGGCCAGCGCGGGCAGGTTGGAGCGTTGTCGGGTCGCGGTGGTGCCGAGGACGTTGGGTTCGGTGATGGAGGTGGAGATGCGGCTTCCACCGTCGCCGTTGAAGACCTCCTGCTCGTAGGTCATGTCGGCGAACTGGCGGTGGTCGGTGATCTCCTCGCCCAGCGAGTTGCCCACCTTCGCCGGTCGGCGGGCGTCACCGGGCAGGGTGTCGCCGTCCATGCCGCGCAGGTAGGTGGTGCGGGTGAGCGTCTTCTTGTCGGGGACGCCGTCGACGGTGTGCGCGGTGTTCCCGGTGCGCACCTCGACCTTGCCGTAGCCGCGGAACTGGCCGTAGGTGCGGTGCTCGGGCTTGACGATCTCGACGTCGTCGTAGTGCCACGCCGGGGCACCGAGGTAGGTGTAGGCGGTGACCTGGGTGGGCGAGATCGCGTTGAGGTCCTGCACCTCGACCCGGTCCACCACGTACTTGTGGAAGTAGTCCAGGGTCGGGTTCTGGTTGTACGGCTGGGTCCAGTAGACCGGGTAGCAGCGGCGGTCGTTGTGGGTCAGGTCGGTCGGGACGCTGGTGGCGGTGCAGTCGCGTTGGCTGTAGGTGACGTTGATCGACGTGCCGGTCTCGGTGGCGATGTTGGTGACCCGCCAGTGCACGAGCGCGGGCAGGTTGTTGTAGCCCTGCACGCGGTTGTCGAACACCTGGCCGGTGAAGGTGACGGCCGGCACGGTGACGGACTTGCCGTCCTTGTCGAAGCCGGTGCGGGTGATCGACTGGAGCCAGAGCTCCTTGTTGGCGATGTCCTTAAACTCGTGACCGAGCTGGTACCGGTCGACCGTGACCGGTCCGGAGCCCTGGTTGTACTGCGTGGTGATCGTGGTCAGCCGTTTGGTGGACCAGAAGGAGGGCGAGTGGTTGTTGCACACCGTGCCCTGCTTGCAGTCCTGGTCCTGCGGGGTGTCGGGCCAGCGCTTGGCGTTGTCGGCGGTGAACTTGGCCGGGTCGCAGTCGAAGGTGGCGTCGGGCAGGCAGCGCTCGGCGACGTCGAACACGACCTGGTCGGGCGCGACCGCGCCGTAGATGCTGTTCTCCACCTTGCGCAGGCCGTACTCGATGCGCTTGAGCGTCCCGCCGCGGGTGTAGGACACGCCGGTGGCCTGCTTGTTGGCACCGTAGTAGTTGGTCTCGGGCGCGTAGTAGTACGAGGTGACGTTGCCGTGCGTGTCCTCGACGAAGTCGAGGTTCCAACGCCAGGCCTGCGCACACCACGACTGGGCGAAGCCGGCGGGGTTGTAGCAGGCGTCAGCGGCACGGGGACCGTAGACGGGGACGGTCCAGGCGGAGTTGGTCTGCGCCTGGTTGGTGTAGCCGGGTCCGCGGTTGAGCCCGAAGTAGTAGCTGACGCCGGCGGTCGAGGTGACCTTCCAGTGCTCGCCGTCGTGCACGCCGTTGGCCGCACCGGTGAGCAGTTCGATCCGGGCGCCCCCGTCGGTGGAAGCACGCCAGGTCCCGGTGGCGTCGTCACGTACCAACTCGGTGGACTTGCCGTCCAAGACCATCGTGACGATCTGGCCCGCCCAGCACAGGTCACCGGTCTGCTGAGCCTCGGGCAGCGTCTTGTCCTCGGCGCAGCCCCGGTAGGTGCGTTCGATCGAGCCCGGCGAGTAGTCCCAACCCTGGCCGATCCAGGAGGACTGGTTGTTGGTCGCGAGCGTGCGGCCGTCCACGGCGGCCGAGCTGTACGACAGCGCCACCTTCGGTGCGACGGCGGAGCCGGACGACGAAGGCGGCACGACGATGGGGTACGTCCAGTGGAAGCCGCCCGCGCTGCCCGAGACCGACCAGTTGCCCGAGGGGGCGAGGGTGCTGGCCTTGAAGGTGCCGTTGGAACCGCCGCTGTCCGCGGTCGCGGCGAACACCATCGGCTCGGCCACGGCGGTGCGCGCGGTGACAGTTCGCGCCTTCGGGTCGTTGCTCGACCGTACAGGGGTCTGCACCTGGCACTCGGCCGCGTCCGGTTTGGTGAGGGCACAGTCCGGCAGTCGCACGATGTGCAGCCGGGAGCCGAAGTCCGCGCCGGCCGCGTTGCTGAAGGCGGAGTAGTCGACTCCGACCGCTACGTCCTCTTTGCCTTCGCTGCCCTCCGGCGTGACGGTGAACAGCACACCCGTGACGCCAGCGCGGTGGGTGCTCTCCTGGTCGACCACCTCGACGGTGAAGGAGCGGTCGCCGTGGTCGGAGGCCAGGTTCACGGGCAGGTCGCCGGCGGGTCGTGCCGATGCCCCGGCGGTGACGGTGGCCCGTCCCGCCTGAGGCCAGGCGGCGTCGCGCAGGCCGGTGTCGACCGGCTGGGCGGGGGCAGGTCGTTGGGCCACGGGGAGATCCGTGTGCGGGACCGGCTGTTCCTGCGCGAGCGGCGGTGCCCAATCCGGTGGTGCGCTGTCCGCGGTGAGGCCGACGACGAGCGAGGCCGCCATCACCGTGGTGACCCACAAGCCCAACGACCGTCTGGACCGTGTCTGTCGACCGTGCCGCGGGCGCGCGGAATTACCACCGGACATTTCTCAAGCCCCCCTGAGAACAAGGCCGTGATCGGCCCAAACCGGAGAAACCATAGCCATGATCAGGCTCGGTCGGGAAGCCCCTGAGCGGGATCACTGTGAGGGACAACCGTTTGGCGCAGCGTTACAGGATGTGCTGTGGTGTTCGTCTCAGACGAGCTGCTTCTTGCAGGTAGAACGTGCCGGTAGGGTCCGGCCCGCCGCATTTGGTCGGCGTCGAAGTCCGGGGGGACACGTGTCTCGCAGAACGACCAGCTTTGCTACGCCCAGACGGCGTACGATGATCACCTTCTTGACCGCGAGCGCCGTTTTCTGTGGCCTCGTCGCGCCTTCTGCGGCTTCTCCGGGATTCGGCGCGCAGCCGTTTTCCGCGCAGCCCGCGGTCGACAGTTCGGCTGAACCGCAGACGCCGACGGAGGCGACCGCGTTGACGGAGGCGCGTCGCACGGGCGAGCCGGTCGCGGTGGTGGATGCGTACACCGAGAGCAGCGAGGTGCTGGCGAATCCGGAGGGCACGTTCACCCTGCGGACGCACGCCCAGCCGGTGCGGGTGAAGCGGGACGGTGCCTGGCGGGATGTCGACACCACCCTCACCCGCACGGCCGACGGCGGGCTCGCTTCTGTTGCCAGTCCGTCAGGTGTCACGTTCTCCGGGGGCGGCACCGCACCACTGGTGACGATGCAGGAGGGGGACAAGCGATTCGCCCTCAGCTGGCCTGTCCCGCTGCCCGTCCCGGTCGTGGACGGTCCGACCGCGACGTACCCCGCGGTGTTCCCGGGCGTGGACCTGCAGCTGACCGCGAGTGCCGCGGGGTACTCCGAGGTCTTGATCGTGTGGGACGCGCAGGCCGCCGCCAACCCGGAGCTGTCGTCGTTGGAGCTGACCGCGACGGCGACCGGTCTGGAAGTGCGCAGCGACCAGCACGACGTGCTCAGTGCCGTGGACAGTGACGGCCAGGTGGTGTTCCAGGGCTCGACGCCGATCATGTGGGACTCCAGCAGCGACGCGATGGTGGGACCCGCGCCGACCGCCACCGATCCGGGCAGCGGCAAGGTGTCCAAGCTCGACGTGACGGCCGAGGCGGTCACACCCGAGCCGACGAACGGGTCCAGCACCGTCGACCTGACGGTCACGCCCGACACCGCGGCGCTCATCGGCGACGACGTGCACTACCCGGTGTACATCGACCCCGTCATGTCCCGCTACCAGGAGGCGTGGGCCGAGGTCACGAGCAGCGGCTGGTACTACTGGAACGCCAACATGGACGCCCAGGTCGGCTTCTGCGACTACTGGACCGGGTGCAACGGCAGCTGGACGGCCCGCTCGTTCTTCCGCTTCAACTCCACCGATCTGCAGCAGCGCAACGGCACCAAGGCCAAGATCTACGAGGCCTACCTGTACGCGACGCAGGTGCACGGAACATCTTGCGAAGTGGAGCAACCGGTCTCGGTCCTCCAGGTCGACCCGATCAGCTCGTCGACCCGCTGGCCCGGCCCCAACGGGTTCACGATCGACACCCGGTCATCGAAGGCCGGTGTGGACTGCGGCGGCGGTGGTGCGGTCCGCTTCGACGTGTACGGCACGGCGGTCAGCGCGACCAACAACAACTGGTCAGAGGTCAACTTCGGGCTGCGCTCCCCGGACGAGGGGAACAGGTTCCAGTGGAAGAAGTTCGACCACAACCCGCACCTGGACGTGGTCTTCGCCTTCCCCCCGAACGTGCCGCACAGCCTGGCGGTCGGCAACGCGGTCACGTGTGACAACCGGACCGTCACCCCGGACGCGTACCCCAAGCTGTACGCGTCGGCCTCCGACAACAACAACCCGCCGTTGAACATCGGCTTGTTCTACGAGATCTGGAACAGCACCGGCACGACGCTCAAGGCCAGCATGAACTCGCCGGTCGTCATCGCCTCGGGTAGCACCGGGTCCTGGAACAGCACCGCCAACCTCGGCAACGGCGACTGGGCCTACCGAGTCGCGGCGTGGAACCAGTTCCCCGGTGATCCGTCGAGGAACCAGGGAGCCAGCGGGTACTCGGGTTGGTCGTGGTTCACCACGCGCGCCGTGCCGATCAGCCAGCAGCCGACGATCACCAGCGCCGATTACCCCGCCGGTTACTGGGGACGTCCGCAGAACCAGCCGGGCGGGTTCACCTTCGACGCCAAGGGCGCGTCGAACATCGCCGGGTTCACCTACACCTTCTCCGGCGCGGGCACCGAGCGGACGCCGACCACCACCGAGTGCGACTACAACCAGACGTTCGGCACCACCGGTGGGTGGGTCGCCAACAACGGCGGCACGGCACGGATCACCGTGCCGCCCACGTTGAGCCCCGGCTACCACACCGTGCACGTGCGCAGCTTCGACGACGCCCACAAGCTGTCCCCGGAGTCCGAGACCTACAAGTTCTACATCGCTCCCTCGTACGTCGCCCCAGCGCCCAGTTCGCGCATCGAGGCCGAGTCGCTGACCGCGACCGGCACCGGTGTCACCACCGCGGTGGTCAACGACGCGGCGGCCTCGGGCGGCAAGTACCGTGCCGCGACCACCACAACCGACGGCGCGACGTTCACCGTTGCTTTCACCGCACCTGCCGCCGGCTACTACAACGTCGACGCGGGCCTGATCGACAACGCTGCCGTGCCGGACGACGCGGAGTTCACCCTGGACGGCAAACCAGTCTCCAACAAGTTCCTCGGCGGCACCGCCGCGGCGACCACGACACTCGACAAGCAGCTCGCCGGAGTACACCTGGCCGCGGGCATCCACCAGCTCGGCGTCAAGATCTCCAGGAAGTCGGGCTCCACCGCCACCGCGTCCAAGGTCGGCCTCGACTTCATCGAACTCTCGCCGACGGTCAAGCTCGACGCCGAGGCGATGCCCCTGACCGCCAACGACAAAGCGGTCACGTACATGGGTGACTGCTGTGGTCTGGTGTTCAACAGCGGTGCTCAGATCCGGTTCGAGGGCGACGGAGTCGGCCAAGCGTTCACACTCGAGGTCACGGTGCCGATCGAGGCCGACTACGCCGTGGGCGCGGGCATCACCAAGGCGTTCCACTACGGCAACTACAGCGTCGGCATCGACGGCATCGTGATCGGTCAGACCGACACCACACCGGTGGACGGTTACGACCCCGGCGCGGTCACCCGTTACGTCGGCCTGGGCGGCGCCCACCTGACGGCCGGGAAGCACACGATGACGTTCCGGACCGTGAGTACCCACCCGGACTCCACCCAGTTGCGGTACCGCATCGCGCTGGACTACCTCACGTTCCAACCGGTCAACAACGTGACCACGGCAAACTTCACCGACGCCATGAACAACAAGGGCATCGGCAACGACGGCACCACGGCCGGCGACTTCGACTTCGTGAGCCAGGGACTCTCCGCCCAGACCCTGTCGGCGGCGGGCCTGGCACCTGGCCGCACCGCAGTCATCGGCGGCGCAACCTTCGGCATGCCGGCCGCCAACCCGACCACCGGCAACGACAACGTCGTGGCGATCGGCCAGACGATCCCCTTCCCCGCCGCGCACCAGGTCAAGGCGAGCAGCGTCGGTCTGCTCGTGACCAGCACCTGCGGAGTGAGCCCCACGCGGTACGGCACGATCACCTACACCGACGGCACCACGTCCAACCCGCAGTTCCCCTCGGTCGCGGACTGGGCCAACCTGCCGTGGGAGCCGACCGGCATCGCCCTGCCCTACCGGCTCGCCGGCCCGAACGCGGACAAGTCCCACCAAGCCGTGATCTACCCGATCTTCGTGCCTGCCGATCCCACCAAGACCCTCAAATCGCTCACCCTGCCCAACTACGGCTCGCCGCTGTTGTCGTACGTCTGCGCACCCAGCCTGCACGTGCTCTCCATCGCACCGCGACCGGTCGACGCCGGATGGGTCGGCGCCTGGGCCGCGCCCGCCAACGCCGCCGTCGTCCCGCCGGCAGGACACGGGTTCGCCGACAAGACGCTGCGGACCGTGCTGCGGCCCACCGTGACCGGCGGCCAGACGCGGGTGAAGCTGTCCAACGCGTTGAGCACCACCCCGGTCACCATCGATGCCGCAAGCATCGCCGGCCAGGTCGGCACAGACTCCGCGACCGGACCCACCACCGCGTTGCTGTTCTCCGGTGCTGCCACCGTCACCCTGCCCGCGGGCGGTGAGATCCTCACCGACCCGGTCACCTACCCCATCGGTGGCAACGGCAACCTGGTCGTCAGCATCCACCTGCCCACCGCCGTCACCCAGGCACCCCTGCACGGCACCCCGACCGCACCCACCTACCTCGCCCCGGGCAACGCCGTCACCAGCACCACCGGCACACCGTTCACCACGACCCTGCCCGGCAGCTACTACATCGCCGGCGTCGACGTTTCGACCACTGACCCCAGCGCCGGTACCGTCGTGGTCCTAGGCGACCAGCTGTCCGCCACCGCACCTCCCGGCAGCAGCCAGCGCAACACCTGGGTCGACGAACTGCCCGGCAAGCTCGCCGCCAACGGCACCACCCTGCCCGGCGGACTGGTCAACGCCAGCCGCGCGGGCATCCCCGACACCGCCCGCTGGCGACTCACCGACGGCACCGGCACCACCGCCCGCGACTTCACCGGCAACTCCAACGCCACCGCACAAGGCGGCGTCACCTGGAGCACCGACCACAACGGCTCGGCCGTCCTCAACGGCACCACCGGCCACTTCAAGACCACCGGCAAGGTCCTCGACACCACCAGGAACTTCAGCGTCTCCGCCTGGGTGAAAATCCGTTCACTCGACACCGATCAAGCCGCCGTCAGCCAGGACGGCACCATCACCAGCGCCTTCAAGCTCCACTACAACGCCACCGCGCGCCGCTGGTCCTTCACCGCTCACTCCGCCGACTCCGCCAGCCCCGCCGCGTGGCAGGCACTGTCCAAGAACGAACCCGCACCGGACACCTGGACCTACCTGACCGCCACCTACGACGCACACAGCCACATGGCGAGGCTCTACGTCAACGGCGCTCTGGAAGCATCGGTCAGCGACGTCGCACCGTTCGCCGCCAACGGCGCGTTCGCCATCGGACGAGCACGCCACGCCAACGTCAACACCGCCTTCCTCAACGGGTCGATCGCCGACGTGCGCGTGCAACAGTGGCTCATCACCCAGAACGACCTCGTCTTCGCCTACAACCAACGCGACTTCGCTGCCTACCCCGACGCGGGCTCGGTCGGCGCGGGCAACGTCCGCAGCGACCTCCACCGCACCGCGCTCGCTTCACCCAACACCCGCACCGTCCTCATCGCCGCCGGAGCCAACAGCATCCTCCGCGGCGCCGATGCAACCGACGTCATCGGCGGCCTGACCGCGCTCATCAGAGCCGACAGCCCCGACGGCATCAAACGCCAACAACGCCCGGACGGCACAGCGATCCACGTCATCCTCACCACCGTGCCGCCACTGGGCCTGGATGCCAACGACCCACGAGAAGCGCAACGTCGCCAACTTAACCAAGACATCTTGACCCGCTTGTCGCTGTACAACGCCGACTACGCGGTCGACTTCGACGAGGCGGTACGGGATGCGGCCAACCCCAACCGCATCGCCCCTCAGTACCTCACTGATGGCGTCTCCAACGAGGCCTACCACCACAAGATCGCCCAATACCTAGCCGACGCGATCAGCGACTTCCCACCACGAGCCGAACTCTGAAGCAACCACGGGAGTAGGCATGCGTGGCCGGATGCGCTGCACCGAATCCGGCCACGCCGTTCGGCCCTCGTTGAGGCTGGCGATCTCGGACACGAGGATCGGCGGCGAGACCGCAGGTTTGATCGTGTGGGCCCTTGAGTTCGCCCATGAGCCCCGACCTGCACGTCAGCTGCTGCGGTTCGCGTCGGTTGAGCAAGCAGCCGGGACGTTCTGGCGTCGGACCGACCGGTTTCTATGTCAGATCGGGAGACAGATCGGATCCGAAGAGTTCCCGGGAGCGGGATGTGGGAGCAAAATGGGAGCCGTCGGACGCGTCCAACGCCGTTGAACCGCATTCAACGGCACCCAATAGCGGCATTTTTCCTGTGGTAATTACATCCGCGCCGGTAGAGGCATTATTCCGGCTTCATTCACACCGAAGAGGTCACTGGTTCGATCCCAGTATCGCCCACAGTGGGTTTTGCCTGGTCAACGGCTCGTAGACGATCTTCGTCTGCGGGCCGT
>NZ_JBFAAX010000141.1:0-13117 GCF_040639995.1 Actinosynnema sp. NPDC023658
GGAACCCCACCCGCGGCGGCCCACCCCCGCCCGCCCCCCGCGCCCGGCCCCCGACCTGCCCCCCCCCCCCCGCGGGGGCCGCCCGGGGGGCCCCGCCCCCCCCGCGGGCCCCGGCCCCCCCCGGCGAGTCCGAGAAGGGGCCGGACCCGGCGTTCCGCAGCTACTACGCAGGCCCCGTGCTGCGGGACTACCGCAAGGTGCTCACCACCACGTTCCAACAGGTGTGGGCGAGGATCGTGGCGAACGGCCCGGACGACGGGACCCGCGTGCGGCCGGCGCCGCTGGTGGGCCGGGTGTGGCAGTGGCGGGAGAGGACCACGACACCCGCGCTGCTGGCGGTGCCGATCGCAATCGCGGCGACGGTGGGCCTGGTCGGCGGCGCGTTCTCCGCCATCGCGTTCGTGGGGACCGCATCGGCGGTGTTCCTCGTGCTGTTGGTGGCGCTGGTGATCGGCGCGCTGCTCATCGCGGGTGGCGCGCGGCTGCTGGAGTTCGGCCTGCTGTTCCTGCGCGGCATCACCGTCGAGTGCCCGTCGTGCCACGAGCGGGTCACACGCCCGATCTACCGCTGTCCGGGGTGCGGCGCCGCGCACCAGAAGCTGGTGCCCGGCCTGGCGGGCGTGCTGCGGCGGACCTGCCGGTGCCACAACACCCTGCCCACCCTGCTCGCCCTGGGCAAGACCAGGTTGAACGCCCAGTGCGGGCGGTGCCGGCACGAGCTGCCCGCGAAGGGACTGTCCGCGCCGACGGCCCACATCCCGGTGATCGCAGGTCCCAAGGCCGGCAAGTCGGTTTTCATGCACAGCGCGGTCACGCGGCTGATGTTGACCGACGACGACTTCGAGTTCGCCGATCCACGGGCGAAGGATTCCTTCGAGCGCAACGTCGAACTGGGAGTGCTCCGTGATCCCAGTCGCGCGCTCAAGACGGCGACCGTGAAGCCCCGTGCCTACAACGTGTTCGTCGGCTCCGGTCGAGCTCGGCGACTGCTCTACCTCTACGACCCCGCAGGCGAACACGTCGAAAGCGTCGACCACCTGGCCGACGCCCAGTTCCTGGGGTTCACCAAGGGCGTGGTGTTCATCGTCGACCCCTTCTCGCTGCGCCAGGTGCGCTCGGAGACCGACCGCTCGGTGCTGGGCAAGGTGAGCGCGTCCAACACCGCACCCAAGGACGTGCTGGAGCGGTTCGTCGAGGCGTTGGCCGAGCGGGGGTTCTCCCGCCGGGGCAACCGGATGAACATCCCGGTGGCCGTGGTGCTGACCAAGTGCGACGGACTCCTCGACCCCTCCGGGACTTCGCACCCGTACAGCGAGCTGGGGCGCGCGCGACGGGACGACCGGGACCGGGCCGTCCGCGACTGGCTGACCGAGGTGGGCCAGCGGGACCTGATCACGTCGCTGGACAACCACTTCGCCACCGTGTCGTGCTTCGCGGTCAGTTACCAGGACGCCATCGAGGTGACCGAGCGCGGAGCGGCCGTCAACGACGATCCGGCCGCCCCACTGCGATGGCTGCTCAACCGGAAGGAGCCGGCATGACCGATCAGGTGCCCGCCTCGGTTGCCACCGGGCGCAAGGTGTCGATGGCGCTGCTCGTGACGGCTGTGCTCGTCACGACGCTGCTCGCGTTGTGGGTGCTGGCACTCTGGGTCACGACGCCGGTGGTGGTGTGAACTTGAAGACGACGACCTCGGCGAACCGGACCACCTTGGTCTCCACCCGGTACCCCGGGCGGCGGACCGCGGCGATCCGGCCGTCGAGGTCCGGCGCGTCCGCTGGACAGGTGCCGATAGACCGCTGCTCGTGGCGGTCGAACTCGGCACCTGTCTCGGCGTGGAACTCGTCGACGCCCTGGCGCTCCAGCACCAGCGTCACGTCCTCGACGATCTCGTCGCACAGCCGGACGAGGTCGGCCTCACCGTCCGCTTCGAGCGCGGCGCGGCGACTACGCCAGTCATCGGCCAGCTTGACCAGCTCGCGGAGCGCAGGCTGGAGACCGCGCTGCGCCTCCGCGTTGCGCAGCCTCTCGTTCTCGGCGTGCAGGCGGTCGATCACCTCATTGAGGAACTTGCTCTGCGCGTGCAGCCCGGCGAGTTCGGAATTGATCCCCGCGAGCACGGATTCGACGTCGTCAATCACAACCAGAACATATCGAACGAGGCGACGCCGTGACAAGTTCTCTGGCGGCGGAAAATCAGAGGTACACCCATCGGACGTACCTCTGATCGACATTCACGGAGAAGGTTTTGAGCGGAATATTCATCAACTACCGACATGGACTGCATTCCGTCGCGGTAGCCGCGCTGGCCGAACGCCTGGCCATGCACTTCGGACGTGACCGCGTTTTCGTGGATCACCAGATGTGGTCGGGCAGTCGTTACCCGGACGAACTTCGCGCCCGCTTGGCGGACGCCAACGTGCTGGTGGCCGTCGTCCACGAGGGGTGGGTGGACGAGTTCGACCGCCGAGACGTCGACTGGGTGCGATTGGAGATCGCGCAAGCGCTGTCCGACTCCACGGAGGTGGTGCCGGTGCTCTTGGATGACGTCAGTCCCCCGACGAAAGCGACCCTGCCCGAGGACATCGAGGAGTTCGCGCTGCTCCAGGCGACCAGGCTGCGGGCGGCACACCTGACCGAGGATGTGGACCGACTCATCCTGAACCTCGAGCGGTGGATCGCACCGGACCTGCCACCACAGCCACGCGAAGGGGTTCGCCCTCGGTCTTTGTGGCTCCGCGCCGCACCCCTGTTGCTCAGCGTCCTCGTCGTACCGTTCGCACCGCCGTTGCTGGTCGACGGTGGCGCGACGGAATTCATCACTATGGCGGTCGTCTCGCTCCTCTTCATGATCGCTTACCTGATAGCGGTGACCGCTCAGGCCCTGGTCCACAAACCGGCCCACCGGCTGGAGACCCGCCTCACCTCGATGCCGTACCGGCAGTACATCAGCAGGACTTGGGTCACCTTGGGGTTACTCGGCGTGCTGCTGGCGAGCGTGCTGATCGATTTTGCCCGCAAGGGGCCCTACTGGCGATTCTCTCTCGCCTTGGCGGTTGCCGTGTGCGTCGTGTTCTGGGCCCACCAGCTGCTGCGCCGAAATGCCGAACACGACGAGGAGTGGCCACCTCAACCGTCTGCGGAACGCCATCAGATCCGCCGCACGGCGATACGCCTGCACGAGCGCTTGACCACATGGCAGGACTGGCGCCCGCCCCGCTCCCGGTTGCACCAAGACCAGGCTGCACAGGTCTACCTGGACCTGGCCGAGGCCAGGGTCGCGCTGCTGGCCAGACGGGACTGCTCGTGGCGGTCCTGGCTCACGGCGGGGTACAGCAAGCACCCGATCGTGTTCGCCGCCTGGGTGGTCGGCGTCACTGGCCTGATGGTGACCGCGACGGTGTTGCACACCAACCCCGCACGTCTGCTCTTGTCCACGGGGGTGATGTTCTTGGTGGCCCTGACCGTGGCCACGACCTGCGTCACCGTGGACCGCTTCGTGAAGCGTCGAGACGCCGGCTGGCTGGCAGCCGAGCTCACCGAGTGGCAGCAAGCTGTGGGCCCTCTCGTCTTCTTACGTGAGCACATGCGGGAGCGTTGACCCGAGCGTCCACTCCGGATCGCCACGCCCCGATGGCGGTCGCCGCGAACCGGGGTTCACGGCGACCGCTCTCAGGCCGAACGCACGGCTCCCTGCTCCGACCAGCGCTCCAGGTTGTCGGCCAAGTTGGAGTAGGTCGCTTTGGTGTCGACCCTGCCCCACCGGTCCACCCTGGTGGGGTCGAAGACCGGAACACCCGACACCCCCGCAACTTCGTCGAAAGGATCGGGGCCTACGACATCGGACTTCCCGAAGGAGGAGAGGCCGTGGATGCGGACGCCGAGCAGCGGCCTCTTGTCCTGCCACGCCTTCGCGATCTCATAGAGAACCCATTCGCGCGACGCCGTCCTCGAACCGATGAGCACGATCACCGCCTTCGTGTAGATCATCTGCTCGTGGATCCAATCGCGGATGCCGGCGGCGTTCCTGCGCCGGACTTCCTCCCAGTCCTGTGCGTTCAAAAGCGGTTGTCCCGCCAACGCGTTGATGTTGCGCACCAACTGCACCCGGTGGACATCCCGTTCGTAGTGGAAGCTGTAGAACACCGACTTCGCCACTCGGCAGGCCTTCCCTCCGAAACGCCGGATCGGCTCACCCGGCTCGTGCGACCCACTACGCGCCGACCGCCGAACTCTGCACAGACCCGGTGGTCGGCTCGGCACTCGGGTAAGCAGGACCTCACCATTCTCCCATCGGGACCGCCACCATGACGGACCGACTCACCGATACGGGTCGGTCCGCACTCCGCTGAACCCGTAGCAGTATTGACCGCCGGACCCGCGACCTCCACGGTGCCACGTCGGTGCCTGAGCGCACCGGCCACGACCGTCAGCGCGCCGCTGGGGCGGTGGGGCCTCGGCCGCCTCTACGACCGGACCCGGGTGGTCCCGGGCCCGAGCGTTATGCGACGGAGTGACACCGGCCCTCGCAGGCCCTTTCGGCGGCGTGGGCTTGTGCCGCAGCACCTGCATCTCGAAGTGCTCAGCCGCCGAGGACCCTGTCCGTGAGAGCCGGCAACCAACGCGCCGGACGAAGATCACGCACAGCAGTCGAAGTGCCATACCTCGCGATCGTGCTTCTACGGTTCACGGCTCGCGATCGCCGCAGCTCCGCGCCCAAGTGCAGGATTGTGAAACCTCACAGGGTCACTGCCGGTACCCGAATCGCCGGTCTCCGGGTCAGGTGCCTGTGCGCAGAACGGTCGCGGGCACTACTGCGGCTCCGGGCGGCTTTCAGGCGGGACTCGGAGGTTGGGCGAAGCCGGCTCAGAGAAGACATCACGACTACTCGGTCGCCATCGGGTCGATGGTCCGGTTCCGGGTGAAGTCGGACGCTCGGATACCGAGCCTGGACGCCTGCTCGCGAACCACTGCGCGCATCCCCTGGTCGTTGCCCGCAGTGACCCAAGCGCGGCGCACCAGTCGGACCGCCTCCACGCGACTTCGGTGACCCGCGACCCTTGCGCTGGTGAGCAGTATGGCGATCGTCAACACAGGCGTGCTGCCCCGTTCCCTCGAGAGCAGCAGGGCTGCATCGGCTTGCTCCTTCGCTCGGTCCCACTCCCCGACCTCACACAACGAGTCGGCGAGGTTGTTCAACGCTTCGAGCTCGCGTGAGCCTCCCTCGCCTGCCGTCCGGCACAGTCGGACCGCCTCATCGGCCAACTCCACCGCGTGCCAGTGGTCACCGCGCTCGGCCGCGCAGACACAAGCGTCGATCAGGACGCCGGCTAGATCGTCCTCCGCGTGGGGAACCACTCGGAGCCGATCGATCGCTTCGGCATAGGTGTCCCACGCACTCCCCGCGGAGACATCGTCCAAAGCTTTGGCCCAGGTGTGCAGGGCCAGCGCGAGCTTTCGGTCGCGGTCGCGGCTGCTCGTCGGCGGCACGTCGCGGTACAGGGCCACCGACCGCTCGCCGTCCCTCAACGCGTCGGGCGTCCGACCGAGTTCGAAGGCTGTCTCGGCGGCGAACTGGAGGGCGTCTGCCAATGTCACTTTCGCGCCGACGCGCGCACCGCGTGCGACGCCCTCGAGGACACGCACGGCTTCCGCGATCAACTCCTCTGCTTCGTCGGAGCGGTCCTCCCGGACGAGCACCCTCGCTCTGGCGATCAGCAAAGAGGCGAATTCCTCCTTCCTCGGCACCGGGAGCTTCGGGTGCAGGTCGAGCGCCTGTTCGTAGCTGTCCAGCGCGTCCTGGGGGCGGTCCAGGTCGACCATCAGGTTGCCGAGGTTGAACAACGCGTTGGCGAAGTCGGCCAACTGGTCGCCGGGCAGCCGATCGGCCAACGCCTGGCGCAGGGGTACCGCCTCCGCCAAGTAGGTGAGTGCGTCTTCGAAACGACCCACTCGGCGCAACAGGGCAGCTGTGTTGACGAGGGCGTCAGCCAGGCGGGTCAGGTGCGCGTCGCCATAGCGGCCCACCAGCTGACGCGCGGTCGTCACCGCCTCCTCCCCCAGTGCGATGCCCTGCTCCCACGAGCCGAGTTCCGCGTGCACGCCCGCGCTCGTGCCGAGCATCCGCACCACGTCGTCCCGAAACCTGTCCGAGGCATCCGCGTCCAGGTCTCGGTACAGATCGAGCGCCTCCTGGGCCAAGCGCGCCGCGGTAGGCAGGTCGTAGCAGCCAAGCGCGATCAAGCACGCCTGTTCCAGCACAGCTCCCAACACTGCCGTGTGGTCGTCGTCCGGGTCCGCCGGAAGCGCTCTGACCAGATTCACCGCCCGGGTGACCGTCTCGGTCGCCTGCTCGAGGGCACCGAGTTCCTGGTGCGTGCTCGCCACTGCCTGCAAGGCCCGGATGACCCCGATCTCATCCGGGTCGGGCAGGGACTCGGCCAGCGTCAGTGCTTCCGCCGCTGCTCGTTCGGCGTCCCAAGGCAGACCGGTACGTGAGTATGCACCGGCCAAGGTCACCAACGACTCGGACAGGTTCTTCAGGTCCTCGTGATCGGAGTCGGGGCTGGCGACCACGCCGCGATATGTCGTGACGGCACTGATCGCCTCCTGGAGCGCCCGGTCGTCATCCCCGGCGTCGGTCAGCCGCACGGCGAGGTTCTGTCGCAGCGCCGCGACCAGCCGCGGGTCGGCGTTCGGCTTGCGGGATTCGAAATGCAGCAGCGCCGCCGTGTGCGCAGCGGCGAACCCCAACAGTGTCAAGCTGCTCTCCGGCATCTCGGCCACCACTGCAGCCGAAACCTCGGGGGCATAACCGAGTTCTGCCAGGACGTCCACCAATACGGGGTCGTCGGTTTGGGTGGCCACCGCCATGCCGATCACCACCCGCGCTGCAGGGTCCGGGGCCAGTAAGTTCACCATCGCGTCACGTAGGTGGGGGTGGCGGACCACCGCACGGGCAAGCACCGTCAATGCCTGGATCAGTTGCGCTTCTCCGATGACCGGCGCGAGCTCGGCGGCAAGCCCCGGGTTGTTCTCCGGCGAGAGCGTCATGGCCACGAGGTCCTCGCCGAGCCGGTCGGGGCGCAACGGGTTCAGCACCGACGGCCCGGGGTAGAGCTCACCGAGCCAGGTGAGGTGATCCGCTGCGGAACCGCGGTCGAGGGTGCTCAAAGCCCCGAGCACGGCGCGCGCGGCGCGGATGCTATCGGCACCGACGAGAGTCGCGGCGGCGACCACTTCGCCGAGCCGTTCCGGGTGCGGACGCAGACCGTGTCGGGCCGCAGCGGCAGCCCAGTACCGCTCCTCGTGATCCAGGACCCTGCGCACCGGGTCCGCGCGCACCGGCATGTCTGACACGGATCCGTCCAGCACCGAGGCCAAGGCGGCCGCGTGCACGTCGAGCGCCCTGTCGTAGTGATCGCCGTCAATGTCCTCAGGAGGTTCGACAGCTATGTCGTTCCGCAGGAGCGCGGCGCGGAACGCGATTTCCGCGTGCTCGAACCACTCGCGCCGCCTGTCGACCACCAAGGGCGGCACCCGTTCCTCGAACACTTCCTCGTACAGGGTCGCGACGCGGATGTCTTGGTGCCTCCGCAAATCCCTCAGCCACAGGCCGGCGGAGCGGGCCAGCAGGAGGAAGCGCGTCGGAGCAGGGCGGAGGAAGACCCGGCTGGTCAGCTCTGCCACCTGTTCCGATCGTGCCTCCGCGTAGTCGACGACCAGTAACAAGGGCGCCGTGACCGCGCTGATCCGCGACAGCGCGTCCGCCGGAGCCGCTTCCCGAACCACCCCAGCGCGGTACCCCACTCCCACGGCCTGTTTGATGAGTTCGACGGCCAGCCTGGTCTTTCCGCTCCCCCCGGGACCGGTGAACAACCGGACGTCCGTCTCGGCGGGCTCGGACAGCCAATCGACGAGCCTGTGGAGCGAGCCATGAACGTCTTCGTACTCGACCACGCGGTGCACGGGATTCAGCAGTTCACTCGGCAGAGGGCTCGCGGGCAGCGGCGGTTGCTCAACGAACAGGTCAGGGAGGTCCAGTTCGGGGACCAGCGCGGCCAAGGTGCTCGCAAGCCGTCGCACGTCCTCGCCTAGCCGCCTGTGGTCGACCGTGGCCCATTGGCGGAGGGTCAGGCCGTCGACGTCGGCGGGCAGCGTGCCCGGTTCCGGTGGCAGCACGCCATCGAGCAGCACCGGAATGATGTGGATGTCCCGATCGATCGCGCGTCGGATCTCGCGCCGCACCCAGTCGTTTTCCCGGTCGATCAGGCGATTTCCGGAGGCGGCGGGGTCCTCGGCCAACCACCCCGGACCGATCAGCACCAGTAGCACCCGTGCTTGATCGACTCCGGCGCGAAGCCCTGCGGGGTAGATCGCGCCGGGATCCATCGATCGGTGGTCGAGGAAAACGTGGGCCGTCCCGAACCGCGCAGCGAGCAACTCGTACACGGCTGCGGCACCGAACCGGGCATCGGCCGTTCGGTAGTTCACGAAGACCTCGAACACCGCTACACCGTCTCATCTCCTACCTGGACGCACAATCAACCGGCGCCCTGATCCGCAATCATGCGGACCTATGGCCGGACGCCGAGCCGGTGCACAGTGCTAGGCGAGCACCAGTTCGGGTCGGTACATGTCGATCCAGTGGTACAGGTCGAGGACGCGGTCCAGGCCGATCCGGTCGGCGGGGGACATGGTGATCGGGTCCACTTGGGACACGCGGTGCACCCAGGTGCGGTCCACCAGGTCGAAGACGCGATTGTCGTGCTCGGCCAGCACGTCCTTCGCCTGCTGCTGGAGCGCCGCCGCGTAGCCGGGGTCCTGGGTCGACGGGTAGGGGCTCTTGACGCGGTCGCGCACCGAGGCGGGCAGGACGTGCGCGGTGGCGTGCCGGAGGAGGCTCTTCTCCCGGCCGTCGAACGTCTTGAGCGACCACGGGGTGTTGTAGACGTACTCGACGAGCCGGTGGTCGCAGAACGGCACGCGCACCTCCAGGCCCACAGCCATCGACGTGCGGTCCTTGCGGTCGAGCAGCATCCGCACGAAGCGGGTCAGGTGCAGGTGGCCCATGGTCCGCATGAGCGCCTCGTGCCCGGTCTCGCCGTCCGGGTGGTCGACCTGCGCGACGGCCGTCCGGTACTGGTCCGCGACGTAGGCGCCCAGGTCGAGCTTCGCCAGCAGGCCCGCGTCGAGCGGCGACGACCGCTCGGTCATCGCCTTGGCGCGGAACGCGATCCACGGGAACGTGCCCGCGTGGACCGAGTCGTCGTGGAACCAGCGGTAGCCGCCGAACACCTCGTCGGCCGACTCGCCGGACAGCGCCACCGTCGACTCGGCGCGGATCGCCTTGAACAGCAGGTAGAGGGAGGTGTCCATGTCGCCCAGCCCGGCCGGGATGTCGCGCGCCCGCACCACGGCGCGGCGCACCTCGGGGTCGGTCAGGGCGGCCGGGACGAGCACGACGTCCTGGTGCGCCGAGCCGACGAGCCGCGCCACGTCGCGGATGTAGGGCGCGTCGGGGGTGTCGCGCATCTCGTCCGGCTGGAAGTTCTGCTCCTGGCCGACGAAGTCGACGGAGAACGTGCGCAGCCCTTCGCCCAGCTCCGCCGCCGCCAGGCCGGTGATGGCGCTGGAGTCGAGACCGCCGGACAGCAGCACGCACCGCGGCACGTCGGCCACGAGCTGCCGCCGCACGATGTCGGTCATCAGCTCGCGCACGCGTTCGACGGTGGCGTCCTGGTCGTCGGTGTGCGGCTTGGCGTCCAGCCGCCAGTACGTGCGGGTGCGGATGCCGTCGCGGGTGACGGTGACGATCGTGCCGGGCTCGACCTCGTGCATGCCGCGCCACAGCGACCAGCCCGGGGTCTTGGTGAACGCGAACAGCTCGCGCAGGCCGTCGACGTCCACGGCGCGCGGGACGAGCGGGTTGGCCAGGATCGCCTTGGGCTCGGAGCCGAACAGGACGCCGTCGGCGGTCGGGAAGTAGTAGAACGGCTTGACGCCCAACCGGTCGCGGACCATGAGCAGGTGGTCGTCGCGCTCGTCCCAGATCGCGAACGCGTACATGCCGTTGAGGTGGTCGACGACGGCGTCGCCCCACTCCAGGTAGCCGTGCAGGACGACCTCGGTGTCGCTGTCGGTGCGCCAGGTGTGGCCGAGGGCGGTCAGCTCCGCGCGCAGCTCGGTGAAGCTGTACGCCTCGCCGCTGTAGACCAGGGCGACGTCGCCGCGCGGGGTGCTCACCGTCATCGGCTGGCGACCGCCGGGCAGGTCGATGACCGCCAGGCGCCGGTGGCCGAGCGCGACGTGCGGGCGGACGAGGGTGCCGGAGTCGTCCGGACCCCGGCAGGACATGGTGGCGGTCATGGCGTCCACGACCTCCTGGCGCCGGGTGAGGTCCGAGTCGTAGGCGACCCAGCCGGTGATACCGCACATGCCGGCCTCCCAATTGGTTAGCTATAGCAACTAGTGGTAACACGGATATAACACCCGTTCACCTCCGGTGTCTGCCCGAATTGCACGCTCCGTCCCTGTGAGGTGACACACTGTCGCGAAATCGTAAGTCTCGGCGTGCGACTTCGCCCGCGCCGTCCGGTGGGGCACCTGGACCGCGCCGCTGCGCGATCGGTGGCCGGGCTCGCCGCTCCGGCCGGTCCGATCACGAAGCGGGGAGGTCCAGGTGCCCGTCGATCACACCGGACGCGCCTCCGCGGTCGTCAGAACTGGGAGATGAACTTCCACGCCTCGCCCTTGGTCCAGGTCGTGACGCCGCTGTCGCCGCCGCCGTCCACCGGGCCGGGGGTGTGCCCGCCGTCGAACGCGGCCCACTGGACCGGGTAGCCCGCCCGGCACGAGTACGTCGTCGTGATGTGCGTGCGGCTGCCCGGCGCGGGCTCACGCGGGCTCTGCGCGGCACAACCGTTGTTGGCGACGAACTTGTCCCGCAACGACCGCCCCGCCGAGATGTTCAGCACGTTGTCCGAGATGCCGTGGATGCCGAAGTACGCCACCGGCTGCGTGCCACCGGCGCACCCGCTCAACTGGCCGCCCGAGTAGACCACCACGGCGCGGAACACGGTCGCCCGGGAGCACGCCAGCGAGTAGCTCATGCCGCCGCCGTAGCTGAACCCCATCGAGAAGCGCAGCTTCGGGTCGACGCACAGGTCGCCCTCGATCCGCCGGATCATGTCGTCGACGAACGTGACGTCCTCGCCACCGGAGTTGGCCCAGCCGTTGCCCAGGCCCTGCGGCGCCACCAGGATCGCGCTGTTGTTCGACTGCTCCTGCTGGCCGTAGTAGGACCACGCCGCGCCGCTGGTGCCACCCGAGGCGACGTCGTTCATCGTGCCGCCGTTCCAGTGGAACGCGAAGATCAACCGGTAGGCGCGGGTGTTGACGTAGCCGTCCGGTACCCTCAGCGTGAAGCTGCGGCTCTTGCCGCTGCTCTGGATCGTGTACGAGCCGCTGCGCAGCGTCGGCGCCTTGCCGCAGCCGCTGCCACCGGGATCACTGCCGCCGGACACCTTGACCAGCTGCCACTGCTGGTTGTTCCCGCCCGCGTCGGTGTTCTGGACGACGTTCGCGCCGTCCGCGGTCGAGGAGCCCTGCACCTCCACCGCCTTGTTGCTGTGCCGGGCGATCAGCCGCGCGTAGCCGCCGTCGGAGTCGGCCAACCGGAACTGCTGGTTGGTCCCGCCGTTGTCGGTCCACTGCACGATCGCGGCGCCGTCGGCGGTCGACGCGTTGGACACGTCGAGGACCTTGCCGGAGTTCCGGGACCTGATCCGGTAGTAGCCACCGCCGGAGTCCACGAACTGCCACTGCTGGTTGGCCCCGTCGTTGCGGGTCCACTGGGCGATCCGCGCGCCATCACTGGTCGCCGCGCCGTACACGTCCAACGCCTTGCCGCTGTTGCGGTTCACCAGGACGTACGTGGCGGTGGTGTCGACCGTCGCCGCCGACGCGGGCGTCACGTCGACCGCGGTGAACGTGCCGGCCGCGAGAACCACCGCCACCGCGGCGGCCGACACCGGGCCGGCGTCGTGTCTGTGGGGAGGCGAGTGCCTCACCGCTGGTTGTCATCGAGCACTCCTTCGGTTCAGGCAGGGTCGAACACGGCGGCCACGGGGGGTGGAGCGTGAGCGCCGCCCGACCGGACGTCCCGCGGCACGCTCACACCCCTTGATCTGTTGGAAGACTTCGACAGGCATCGCGCGACGACGGCAGCGGGCAGACGACGGCGACGGTGAGACCCGGTGCGGCTGGAAGACCGATCACGGCCGGAAGCGGCGCAGGCGGCTGCCCGCCGCGCTCAGGCAGGCGGCTCGGACCGGCGGGCGACTGGCGGTCGTCCTCAGTGGAGGGTTCCCCGACGACCCACCCGGCCGGAGACGAGTGCACGCCGGGCGCTTGCCGCGGAGCACGACCTCTTGTGGCACCAACGCGTTCGTCGCATCGAAGAGACTCCCTCGTCATCGTCGACGGGTAGTTCGGGAACCGCACGCAAACCAGGGCCTTCCGGCACCATAGCCACCCGCGAGATCGAGCGTCAACGCTCGACACTGCTAAAATTGTTAGCGCTAACCAAGCAGCCCGAAATGCCCAATCCCGCTGCTTTTCGTGCGGTCCGAGGCGGTGCGCCGGCGGCTGGCCAGCACAAGTGATGTTATCGCTCACCCTGGTCCGGACATGCCTGGTGCGCGCCCGACGAACCTCATCCCGTCGAACGCCCGACCACCGATCGACCGCCTTCAACCCGGTAGAGGAAGGGACGGCACAATGGTGTGGAACCCGGGCAGCGGGGAAGCCTGCGGCTGCACGAGTCGGACGAGTCGACAGGAGCACGACGAGAAGTGGTCATCTTCGGATTCCGGACCAAGGTCTTCGTCCTGGCGGTGCTGACGTTGCTGTGCCCCAGGTGCGGCAACCAGGCGGCGCACCCGCTGCACAAGTCCGTCACCAAGTTCACGCTGTTCTTCATCCCGCTGTTCCCGGTCAAGACGAAGTACACCACGCAGTGCACGTTCTGCGGTGTCGTCAACCGCCAGCCCAAGGACGAGGCGACCCGTCTGCAGCGCGGAGCACTGGACCCGCGACCTCAGTGGTAGCGGCGTCG
>NZ_JBFAAX010000142.1:0-12933 GCF_040639995.1 Actinosynnema sp. NPDC023658
GCGCGCGCTGCGGGTGCTCCAGCACTCCCCGTCGGGGACGTTGTTCTGCGACGACAACGAGGAGAACGCGCGGGCGGCGCGCACGGTCGGCCTCGACGCGGTGCACACGCCGGACTTCCCCGCGCTGCACGGCGCGTTGTCGTCGCGCGGCCTGCTGGAGGACGGCTCCGGCACCGGTCCGGCCGGGCCCTCCGGGTCGTTGTTGCTGGTCCTGCACGACCGCGACGACGCCGAGGAAGCCGCGCGGGAGCTGGGTGCGGCCGGCTGGGCGCCGTGCGCGGTGCACAAGGACCTGCTGGCCGGCGAGGACGACGCCGAGGACGCCGACTGGGTCGTGGAGTTGATCTCCGGACCCGATGACCAGCCCGCGAGCGCCCACCGCGGGCTGCTCGAAGAGCTGGCCGGGCGGTACGACGGCTTCGTCACGGACTAGTCTCCCGGCCCATGGAGGCCGTCGAGATCAACGCGGGTGAGTTCTACCTGCGCCAACTCCGCGCCGACGACCGGATCGACGACCGGGTGGCGTTGGTGGGCGGCGGCCTGTTCCCCGACCTCGCCGCCGCGGGCGCGCACATCGCGGAACGCGCCGAGCAGTGGCACACCGAAGAGTCGTGCTCCTGGGCCGTGTGCGACCAGCTCACCGGAACGGCCGTGGGCGTGATCGCCCTGACCCGGGCCGGCGAGCTCACCTGCTGGACCACGCCCGACCTGCGCGGCAAGGGCATCGCGACGCACGCGACAGCCAGCGTGCTGCGGTTCGGCTTCGGGTTCCTGGACCTCCCGCTCGTCACGGCCAGACCCCCGGACGGCGCAGCGCGACGCGTCGCGGAGAAGTGCGGCTTCACAGCCGAGGGTCCACTGGGCATGTGGACCCGGCTACGGTAGGTGTCCATGAGGGCTGCTCAGGTGCTCACCGCCACGCTGTGCGCGATGGCGATGGCCGCCTGCACGCCCGCCCCGGAGAACAAGGCCGACGGTCGGGTGGACGAACCGCTGCCCGCCACGACGACGACCGCCCCGTCGTTGCCGCTGAGGCCCCGTGAAGTGCGGCTGGACAATCGGGACCCGTGCGCGGTCCTGACGCCCGAGCAGCGCATCGAGCTGAGCCTGGACAACCCGCCCAGCGCCTATGTTGAATCGGGCTTCGGCAACGCGAAGGCGTGCACCATGCGCAGCAACATCAGTGGGAACGTGGTGCGGCTCGCGCTCGTCACAGTGGAGGGCGTGGGCGTGTGGCTCAGCGAGAACGCCCAGGTGCACGTCCAGCAGACGACGATCTCCGGTTTTCCGGGTTTGATCGTGCGGACACCGGGCATGGACCACGTGTGCAACGTCGAGGTGGACGTCGCGGAGGGGCAGTTCCTCGACGTGATGTTCCGCGACGGCGGTAACGAAACAGCGGCGAAGCAGGACACTCTGTGCCAGGGAGCGCAACGGGTGGCAGAAGCGGCGGTAGCCGGTTTGCTGCAACGGCGCTGATCCACGCGGGGGATGTCCGCTCCACCCACTCCCCGCTGTCGGACCGTGTGGCTAGAGTGACCCTGCGCGACGAGGACCACGCGCGTCGGGAACGAGGAAGGCGGGAGGTTGCCCATGCCGTCGGAAGACCGCGGCCACGGCGCTGACACGGGCTCACCACCACCCCTGTCCCACACGCTCAACGTGGAGCCCAGCGCCATCCCGAGCCTGCGCAGCGCGTTCGCCGGTGCGCTCACCAAGCTCGACGAGCAGATCGAGATGGCCATCACCGAGGTGAGGGTCCGCCCCTGGGCGGGCGACCCGGTGAGCCAGGAGGCGGCCGAGAAGTTCAACGAGCGGTCGCTCGAGTCGGGAGACTCGGCGCTGATCGCGCTGGAGAACTACCAGCGGCAGCTCAAGGCGGCCATGGACGCGCTGAACGTGGTCGAGCAGCAGTACCAGTCCATCGAAGAAGACAACACCGGGTTGATGGGACAGCAGGGCAGCCGCTGAGCGCCCGGCGCAGGCAAGGGGAAGTTCATGCCCGATGGACACCGCTGGAGCGGTTACAGCCACGAAGAGCTGTACGAGCAGATCAACTCCGGGCCGGGGCCGCAGGCCTCGCACGCCTCGATGGAGCGGTGGCAGGGCGTTTCCGCCGCGTTGACCGAGATCAACGCGGAGTTGCACGCCGGTGTCATGCGTTCCGGGGCGACCTGGGAGGGCTCGGCCGCCGACAGCGCGCGGTCGGGCATCAACCCGCTGGCCGCGTGGGCGGACGACGCCCGTTCCGGCGCGGAGGTGATGCGCATCTCGGCCGAGTTGCAGGCCGACCACATCGCCAAGGCCCGAGCGGACATGCCGCCGCCGGTGAAGGTCACCGCCGAGGAGCCGAACACGCTCGTCAGCGCGTTGACCCACCTGGTCGGTGGCCAGACGGACTACGAGCAGCAGGAGAAGGCGCAGAACGCGGCCGAGCAGCGCGCGCGTGAGGTCATGACGACCTACGCCTCCAGCACCACCTCCAACACCAGCACGCTGGGGCAGTTCCACCAGCCGCCGCAGCTGGTGATCAACGCTTCGGACGTGGCGCGCAACGACGTGGGTGGCGTGTCCGGCCCCGGGTGGGGTTACGGCGGTCCGCGCGGCGGGCGTGGCGGCTGGGGCGGTCGCGGTGGCTGGCGCGGTGGTCGTGGTGGCTGGCGCGGCGGTGCGCCGCAGCAGCGTCCCGCGGCCCAGCCGTCGTTCGGCGGCTCGACGGGTACGTCCGGGGCGGGCACGTCCGGGTCGACCAGACCTTCGTCAGCCGCCTTACCGCCGGCCGGCACGGGTTCGGGTTCCGGCTCGTCCGGGTTCGGGCCGGGTGGCGTGATCGGCGGTTCGGGCGGTCAGCAGGACCGGCGCAAGTCGGGTTCGTCGCCCTCCGCCGCACCGGACACGACGAACGGGCAGCAGGTCAACCCCGGCGCCAACCAGCAGTCGCAGCCGGGCGGCGGTCCGCTGCCCAGCGGCACGACGTCGGTGAGCTCCACGGAGTTCGGCGCGTTCGCGACGGCCAACGCCCAGCACGCGGCGACGGCCGCACCGGGCGTGTCACCGGGCGCGATGCCCGGCGCGGCGCACCTCGCCAACAACGACACCGTGCACAAGCGGACCGTGGGCGGGCCGGCGCAGTCGGCGTTCGACCCGTTCGGCGGCCTGGGCGGTGGCCGTGCGGACGAGGAGGAGGACGCCACGCACGACGCCGCCGACTACCTGCGGGAGACCGACGACATCTACGGTGTCGGCGGGATCATCTCGCCTCCGGTGATCGGGGAGAGCACCACCCACTGATGACGACGTTCGGCTTGGACTTGGGCGACAGCGACCTGCGCGAACCGGTGACCATCTCGGCGCTGGAGTTCGACGTGCTGTGGGAGCACCTGCGGCTGGAGACCCTGCCGCTGGTGCTGAAGGTGCCGTCACCGGGCAAGACGCACTCCGAGCGGGCCGAGCTGGAGCAGCGGGCGTGGGCCGACCTGGACCGTCGTGGTCTGGGTCGTCCCGCGTCGCTGGACCCGGGGTTGGAAGACCTGCTGCACCTGCTGAACCGGCCGCAGGAGGAGGTGGACGGCAGGCTGTGGCTCGGTCACAGCGTCCGCGTGCTGGCCGCGTCCAAGGGCTCGTCCGGCGTCCTGGCCGTGCTGGCGCACGACCAGCTCACCCTGCGCCCGGCGTCCGCCGAGGGCCTGCCCCGGGAGGCGCTGTCCGTGCTGCCGCCGCTGTCCGCGGGTCCGGGGCACTCGGTGACGTTGCCGAGCGCGGACCTGGACGCCGCCGCGGCGACCTCGAACACCCCGGACGACCTGCTGAACGCCCTGGTCGCTCGCGGTATCCGGCCGGACGACGCCCGCACGTTGGCCGACATGTTCCGCGACGCGGGCAACCGCGGCCAGTTCGGCCGCGCGAGCCGTGACAAGTGGGGCAGGCGCGTCCGCCAGGAGGGAGTCGTGTCGTTCTTCGACAACCCGCACGGCCGCTACATCCAGCTCCGCCGGGCCACCCCGGGCCAACAACCGTGGAGCACCGTCTCCCCCGTGGACGCCCGCCGCCTCCTCCACCACCTGGAATCCCTCACCTCCGCCTAACCCGCGTGTCCTACCTCCAGAACGCGCGTGTCCTACGCTCAGAACACCCGAGTTGAACGCTCAGGTCGTCTCGGCCGCACGATCGGGTGAATGATGTACGGAACCGGGGGTCCCGGCACTCGGTTCTCACATGATCGAACTACCTCCCGGCCTCCACGGCGCCTACCCGCGCACGCGACTTCACGACCACCTGGGCGTGCAAGCCCTGCGCCGAGCCATCAGCGACGGCCGGCTGGTCAGCTACTGCCGAACGGTCGTCATCCAGCGGGAACGGATGGCGGACACCCGCACGCGTGCCGCTGCCGCGCTGCTGATGGCCGGTCCGGACGCGGTGCTGACCAGTCACACGGCGGTCTGGCTGCACGGCTGCACCGCCGCCGAGACCAACCGGATCCACATCCTCCTGGCACACGACCGCAGGCTTCGACCCCGCCCCGACGTCGCCGTGCACTACAACCAGTACGACCCGGCGGACGTGGTCGAGGTCGAGGGCCTGTGCACTCTGGCGCTCGACTGCGCCCTTGCCGACCTCCTGTGCCGAGCCCGGCATCGGTCCACCGCACTGGCCTGCGCCGATCAAGCGCTGGGCGCACTTCCCCCGCCGCAACGAGCCGAGCTCAAGGCCGATCTCACGATGCGCATCGCGACCCGCCGTGACTACCGGGGCAAGCGACAGGGCGTGTTCCTCCTCGACCTCGCGACGGGACTGCCCGAGTCACCGGCCGAGAGCACGCTCCTGCTGATCATCGCCGAAGCAGGCCTCCCCCTGCCCGAGCCGCAGTACTCCATCCGCGACCTCGACGGCCGCGAGATCTGGCGGTTGGACTTCGCCTGGCCGGAGGCACGGGTGGCGCTGGAGTACGACGGCTACGCGGCCCACGTCGACAAGGCGCAGGCCGACCGAGCCCGTGACGAAGACCTGCGCCGACGCGGGTGGAAGGTGCTCCGGGCCGGCGCTTCGGACCTGCGGGATCCCACCGAGCTGTTCAGGCACCTGAGCGTTCAACTCAGCAGTCCTGAACGTAGGACACGCGCGTTCCGGATGTAGGACACGCGCGTTCTGGAGGTAGGACACGCGCGGGGTCGGGGTTAGGGGCCTATGCCCTGGCAGGGGCGGGTTCGGAGGTCGGCCACGTAGTCGTCCGGGGCGCCCGCGGCTTCGGCGGCGTCGGCCACGACGCCGATGTAGCGGGCCGAGGGCAGTCCGCCCTCGTAGGCGTCGAGCACGTAGAGCCAGGCCGTCACCGAGCCCTCCAGGGTCTGGACGCGCAGGCGGATCTTCTTGTAGAGACCGAGCGCGCCTTCCCAGCGGTCGAGACGGGACTCGTCGCGCGGGCTCACGTCGTAGAGCACGCAGAACACCTGCGAGTCGGGGTCTTCGACGATGGTGGCGAGCGCGCCCTCCCAGCCCAGGTCCTCGCCACCGAACGTCAGACGCCATCCGGCGAGCCACCCGGTCCCCGCCATCGGGGAGTAGGGGGCTCGCTCCATCATCTGGTTCGGGTCCATGTTGGACCCGTACGCGGCATAGAGCGGCACGACGACAGCCTAGCGACCTCGCGATCATCGTGAGGGACCAGAAGACCGGACGACACACCCCGACACCCGACCGCGTACGGTTACCACCGGCTGCCAGCGGCGCAAACAGCGGCGCGAGCAGCACCGACAACCACGAGGAGGACGTGTCGTGACCCGCATCGTCATCATGGGCGGTGGCCCCGCAGGTTACGAGGCGGCACTGGTCGCGGCCCAGCACGGGGCCGACGTGACCATCGTGGAACGCGAGGGCGTCGGCGGCGCTTGCGTGCTCTACGACTGCGTGCCCTCGAAGACGTTCATCGCCTCCGCGGGAGGCCGCAGCGCCTTCCGCAACGCCGGTGAGCTGGGCATTCGCACGAACAACGCGGAAGCGGCGGTCGAGCTGCCGGTCGTCCACGGACGGGTGAAGGGCCTTGCGCTCGCGCAGTCCGCCGACGTCCGGGCCCGCCTCCAGCGCGAGGGCGTGCGGATCATCAACGGCACCGGCAAGTTCTGCGACAACGCCCCCGGGCTCGCCCAGCACGAGGTGGTGGCGGTCACCGAGGACGGCGCGAAGGAAGTCCTCCCGGCCGACGTGGTGCTCATCGCCACCGGCGCGACCCCCCGCGTGCTGCCCGGCGCCGAGCCCGACGGCAAGCGCATCCTCACCTGGCGGCAGATCTACGACCTCCCGGAGCTGCCCGAGCACCTGGCCGTCATCGGCTCGGGTGTCACCGGTGTGGAGTTCGCCTCCGCGTACACCGAGCTGGGCGTGAAGGTGACCATGGTCTCCAGCCGCGACCGGGTGCTCCCCCACGAGGACGCCGACGCGGCCGTGGTGCTGGAGGACGTCTTCGCGGAACGCGGCACGGCGGTGGTCAAGCACGCCCGCGCGGAGCGCGTCGAGAACGTCGGGGACGGCGTCCTGATTCACCTGGAAGACGGTCGCACGATCGAGGCGAGCCACGCCCTGATGACGGTCGGCTCGGTCCCGAACACCGCCGACATCGGCCTGGACAAGATCGGCATCGAGCTGGGCCGCGGCGGGTACATCCCGGTCGACCGGGTGTCGCGCACCAACATCTCCGGCGTCTACGCGGCGGGCGACTGCACGGGCCTGCTGCTGCTGGCCAGCGTCGCCGCCATGCAGGGCCGCATCGCCATGTGGCACGCGCTGGGCCAGGGCGTCAGCCCGATCAAGCTCAAGACGGTCGCGGCGAACGTGTTCACCAACCCCGAGATCGCCAGCGTCGGCATCAGCCAGCAGGCGATCGACTCCGGCGAGGTGCCCGCGCGCACGATCATGCTGCCGCTGGCCACCAACCCGCGGGCCAAGATGGAGGGCCTGCGACGCGGGTTCGTGAAGCTGTTCTGCCGCCCGGCGACGGGTGTGGTGATCGGCGGCGTCGTCGTCGCGCCGAACGCCAGCGAGCTGATCCTGTCGATCACGCTGGCCGTGCAGAACCAGCTCACGGTGGACGACCTGGCCACCACGTTCTCCGTCTACCCGTCGCTGACCGGCTCGATCACCGAGGCCGGCCGCCAGCTCATGCGCCACGACGACCTGGACTGAGAACCGGGAAGGGGGCGCCGCCGGGACGGGCGACGCCCCCGCGGGACTACTCGACCCAGTCGAAGGTCCTGGTCACGGCCTTCTTCCACTGCGCGTAGGTCTTCGCGCGGGTCTCGTCGTCCATCGCCGGGTCCCACTGCTTGTCCTGCGCCCAGTTCTGCCGGATGTCGTCCTCCGACTCCCAGAACCCGACCGCGAGACCGGCCGCGTAGGCGGCGCCGAGCGCGGTCGTCTCGTTGACCACCGGGCGGATCACCGGCACGCCCAGGACGTCCGCCTGGAACTGCATCAGCAGCTCGTTGACGACCATGCCGCCGTCGACCTTCAACGACTTCAGCGGCACGCCCGAGTCGGCGTTCATCGCGTCGATCACCTCACGGGTCTGGAACGCCGTCGCCTCCAGCACCGCGCGGGCCAGGTGGCCCTTGTTGACGAACCGGGTCAGGCCGACGATCGCGCCGCGCGCGTCCGACCGCCAGTAGGGCGCGAACAGGCCGGAGAACGCGGGCACGAAGTACGCGCCGCCGTTGTCCTCGACCGTGCGGGCGTGCTCCTCGATCTCGGCGGCCGTCGAGATCATGCCGAGGTTGTCGCGCAGCCACTGCACCAGCGACCCGGTCACCGCGATCGAGCCCTCCAGCGCGTACACCGGGTCGTTCGAGCCGATCTTGTAGCAGACCGTGGTGAGCAGGCCGTTCTCGCTCATCACCTTGTCCGTGCCGGTGTTGAGCAGCACGAAGTTGCCGGTGCCGTAGGTGTTCTTGGCCTCGCCCGGCGACAGGCACGCCTGGCCGAACGTGGCCGCCTGCTGGTCGCCCAGGATGCCCGCGATCGGCACGCCGGCCAGCGCGCCGCGTTCGCGCACCTTGCCGTACTCCTCCGACGACGAGCGGATCTCCGGCAGCATCGACAGCGGGATGCCCATGTCGGCCGCGATGCCCTCGTCCCAGCTCAGCGTGTCGAGGTCCATCAGCAGCGTGCGGGACGCGTTGGTGGGGTCGGTGACGTGCACGCCGCCGTCCACCCCGCCGGTCATGTTCCACAGCACCCAGGTGTCCATGTTGCCGAACAGCAGGTCACCGGCCTCGGCCTTGGCGCGGGCGCCCTCGACGTTGTCCAGGATCCAGCGGACCTTGGGGCCGGAGAAGTACGTCGCCAGCGGCAGGCCGGTCTTGTCCCGGTACCGCTCCTGGCCGCCGCCGAGGGAGGCCAACTCCTGGCAGATCCGGTCGGTGCGGGTGTCCTGCCAGACGATCGCGTGGTAGACCGGCTTGCCGGTCGTCCGGTCCCAGACGAGTGCGGTCTCGCGCTGGTTGGTGATGCCGACGGCGGCGATGTCGGCGGTGGTCAGGTCGGCCTTGGCCAACGCGCCGGCGGCCACCTGCCTGGTGTTGGTCCAGATCTCGTCGGCGTCGTGCTCGACCCACCCGGCCTGCGGGAAGATCTGCCGGTGCTCCTTCTGGTCGACGGAGACCACCCGGCCCGAGTGGTCGAAGACCATGCACCGGGTCGACGTCGTGCCCTGGTCGATCGCGGCCACGTACTTCGTCATGCGCTGGAGTCCTTTCAGACCGGGAGAGCCAGGTACAGGAGTGCGGCGAGCGCGCCGCCGACCAGCGGGCCGACCACCGGCACCCAGGCGTAGCCCCACTCGGCGCTGCCCTTGTCGCGGATGGGCAGGATCGCGTAGGCGATGCGGGGTCCGAGGTCGCGGGCCGGGTTGATGGCGTACCCCGTGGGTCCGCCGAGCGAGGCGCCGATGCCGATGACGACGAACGCGACGCCGGCGTAGCCGAGGGCGGAGTTGCCCAGCTGCGGCACGCCGTCGGCCATCTCCTTCGCGGCCGGGCTCAGCAGCACCCACGCGACCAGCACGAACGTGCCGATCACCTCGGTGAGCAGGTTCCAGCCGGCCCGCGGGATGGTCGGGGCGGTGCAGAAGATGCCGCGCGTGCCCGCCGGGTCGTCGTGCGCGTCGAACTGGAGCTTGTAGGTCAACCAGGCGAGCACGGCGCCGACGAACGCGCCGACCAGCTGGCCGGCGAAGTAGACGGGGACCTGGGCCCACGGGGTCTTGTCCGCGATCGCCAGGCCCAGCGTCACCGCGGGGTTGAGGTGAGCACCGCTCGGCGCGGCGATGCTGGCGCCCGCGAAGACCGCGAAACCCCAGCCGATGTTGATCAGGAGCCATCCGCCGGTGTTTCCCAACGTGTCCTTCAGGACGACGTTGGCGACGACACCCGCACCCAACAGGATCAGGATCCCGGTGCCCAGCGCTTCCCACACGAAGATCGAGGCATTGCCCACTCGCCACCTCCTCACGTTCACAGGAGGCAGCACGGTCCGGGTCCGGCGGCGCTGCCCACCCCACGATGTGGAATGACGCTAGTTCCGACCTGTTCGGTTGTCCACGGGTGGCGTACCAGCGGGTAACGTGGTCGAGTCAGTCCTGGTCTGGCCAGTCGAGTCGTGCATCAGGGAGGCGTTCGTGGTCATGCGCAAGCACCCCGCCACCGCGGGCCGGCTGGGACCGCTCGAACGCTCGGAGGCCTGGGAACGCCTCGGCGCGGAGACCTTCGACCTGGTGATCATCGGCGGTGGCGTGGTCGGCGTGGGCGCCGCCCTGGACGCCGCGACCCGTGGTCTGAGGGTGGCCCTGGTCGAGGCGCGGGACCTGGCGTCGGGCACGTCGAGCCGGTCGTCCAAGCTGTTCCACGGCGGGTTGCGGTACCTGGAGCAGCTGGAGTTCGGGCTGGTCCGCGAGGCGCTGCGGGAACGCGAACTGATGTTGACCCGCCTCGCTCCGCACCTGGTCAAGCCGGTGTCGTTCCTCTACCCGTTGACGCGCCGCGGGTGGGAACGCCCGTACACCGCGGCCGGGTTGTTGATGTACGACACGATGGGCGGCGCGCGGTCCGTGCCGGGGCAGAAGCACCTGACCAGGGCCGGTGCGCTGCGGCTGGTGCCCGCGTTGAAGCCGTCCGCGCTGATCGGCGGCATCCGGTACTACGACGCGCAGGCCGACGACGCGCGGCACACCATGATGGTCGGGCGGACGGCGGCGCACTACGGGGCGGTCGTGCGGACGTCCACGCAGGTCGTGGGCTTCCTGCGGGAGGCGGACCGGGTGTCCGGCGTGCGGGTGCGCGACGTGGAGGACGGGCGCGAGACGTCCGTGCGGGCGCACGCGGTGATCAACGCGACCGGGGTGTGGACCGACGAGCTGCAACGGCTGTCCGGCAGTCGCGGCCGGTTCCGGGTGCGCGCGTCGAAGGGCGTGCACATCGTCGTGCCGCGGGACCGGATCGTGTCCGAGTCGGGGCTGATCCTGCGGACCGAGAAGTCGGTGCTGTTCGTGATCCCCTGGCGAAATCACTGGATCGTGGGAACGACCGACACCGATTGGAACCTCGACCTCGCCCATCCGGCGGCGACGCGCAAGGACATCGACTACATCCTGGAGCACGTGAACGCGGTGCTGGCGACGCCGCTGACGCACGACGACATCGAGGGCGTGTACGCCGGGCTCCGGCCGTTGCTGGCCGGGGAGAGCGAGTCGACGTCGAAGCTCTCGCGCGAGCACGCCGTGGCGCGGGTGGCGCCGGGGTTGGTCGCCATCGCCGGCGGGAAGTACACGACGTACCGGGTGATGGGGGCCGACGCGGTGGACGCGGCGTCGGTCGACCTGCCGGGGCGGCTCCAGCCGTCGATCACGGACAAGGTGCCGCTGGTCGGGGCGGACGGCTACCACGCGCTGGTGAACCAGGCCGACCAGTTGGCGGCGCGGTACGGGTTGCACCCCTACCGGGTGAGGCACCTGCTGGACCGGTACGGGTCCTTGGTGCACGAGGTGCTGGAGTCGGCCGACGGCGAGCTGCTGAAGCCGGTGCCCGGTGCGCCGGACTACCTGCAGGTCGAGGTCGTCTACGCGGCGTCGCACGAGGGCGCGCTGCACCTGGAGGACGTGCTGACCAGGCGCACCCGGATCTCGATCGAGTACCCGCACCGGGGCGTGGAGTGCGCCCTGCCGGTGGCCCGGTTGATCGCCCGCGTGCACGGCTGGGACGACGCCCGCGTCGCGCACGAGGTGTCGGTGTACACCGCGCGGGTCGACGCGGAGCGGGCGTCGCAGGCGGAGCCGGACGACCAGGCGGCGGACGCCGTGCGGTCGTCCGCGCCGGAGGCCCGACCGGAGATCACCGAACCGGTCAGCTGACCTCACACCGGGTCCGGCAGGTCCAGCGCGGCCAGCTTGGCCGGGTCGTTGAGGATCGAGATGGCCTTGATCCGGCCGTCCGCGACGGTGAACGCCATGACGGAGAGCGGGGTGCCGTCCGGTTTCCAGGACACGACGCCGGGCAGGCCGTCGACCAGCACCGGGCGTCCCACCGAGGCCGCGCGCGCGGCGAACCGGGCGCGGGTGGCGACCGTGGTGGCCCCGAGGACGACGACCACGCCCTCGGAGCGGTCGACGGTCAGCTCCACGTCGGGGTCGAGGACGCGGAGCAGCCCCTCGAAGTCGCCGTGGCGGGCCGCCGCGAGGAAGGCCCGGACGACCTCGCGCTGCTCGCGCCCGGCGGAGGTCCGGCGTTCGGTCGCCCGCACCTTGCGGCGGGCCCGGCTGGCGAGCATCTTCGTGGCGTCGGTCGACTTGCCGAGGATCCGCCCGATCTCGTCGAACGGCACCGCGAACAGGTCGTGCAGCACGAACGCCAGCCGTTCGCCCGGTCCGAGCGAGTCCAGGACGACGAGCAGCGCCAGGCCGACCGAGTCCGCGAGCGCCACGTCGTCCTCCGGCGCGGGGCCGTCGTCCGCGGTCACCACGAGGTCGGGCAGCCCGTCGTCGTAGGACGCCTCGGGCCGGGCCTGGCGCGACCGCAGCACGTCCAGGCTGATCCGGCCGACCACCGTGGTCAACCAGCCGCCGAGGTTGTGGATGGACGCGGCGTCCTGCCGGGAGAGCCGGAACCAGGCCTCCTGGACCACGTCCTCGGCGTCGGCGTGCGACCCGAGCACGCGGTGGGCGATCGCCCGCAGCCGGTCGCGGTGGGCCTCGAACCGCTCCGCCACCGGGTCTGTTCCGGACATGTCGTTACCTTCCTCGGTGCTGCTCCGTCATGGGTGATGACGAGCCCGGAAGGGCACAGGTAACCGACGAGGAGCAGGACCGATGGAAGCACGCATGACGAGCCCGGCGAACCCCGACGTGACCGCGGCGATCGGGAAGCTCTACCGGGTGATGCACTCCGGTGGGGTCGACGCCTCGGTGCTGGAGCTGGTCCACCTGAGGATCAGCCAGATCAACGGGTGCAGCCCGTGCGTGTTCGCCGGGGTGACGGCGGCGAAGAAGCGCGGCGAGACCGACGAGCGGCTGCACAACGTGGTGACGTGGCGCGAGACGCCGTTCTTCACCGAGCCGGAGCGGGCGGCGCTCGCGCTGGCCGAGGCGGCCACCCGGGTCCAGGACGGGGCGGAGGGCGTGACCGACGAGATCTGGGCCGCGGCCGCCGAGCACTTCGACGAGCAGCAGCTGTCCGCGATCATCCTGGACGTCGCGCTGACCAACTTCTTCAACCGGGTCAACCGCGCGGTCCGGGAGCAGGCCGGCAAGACCTGGTGAGCCGGGTGCCCCCGGCGACGGCGACGCGGGGGCCGCGGGGGTGGGGGCCCGCGCGGGGGGGAGGGCGGGGCGGGCCGGGCGGCGGGGACCGTGACCCCGGCGCCCACCCGCCGGGGCCGGTGGGGCGGGGGGAAGGT
>NZ_JBFAAX010000143.1:0-6622 GCF_040639995.1 Actinosynnema sp. NPDC023658
CCTTGTAGTTCTCCTCGAAGTCGCGCGGGTCGGCCGGGCCCGGACCGCTGCGCCCGCGGGCGACCTGGTGGGGCGCCGCCGCGCCGAGCGTGCCGAGGACGTGCAGGCCTGAACCGTCCACTGTGGACGAACGCACCACCCGGCCGGTGCGGGCGCGGGCGCGGGACCGCTTGCCCGGCGCACCCTCACCCACCCCGGGCACCTGCAACAACCTGGCCCGGAACGCGGGCGCGGGGGTGTGCGACCGTTCGGCCGACCCACCGCCCTGACCGTCCTGAGTGGACTCCGACGGGTCGCCGGGCAGGGACGAGCCGCCACCGTCGCCGCCCGGTCCGCCCGGTCCGTCGGGGTCGTCCTCCGGGCCCCCGGGGTCGGTGTCCGGCTCCTCGGCGGCTTCCGCGCCCTGCTGGAGGGCGTCGTTCAGCTGCTCCTCCTCCAGACCCGGCTCGTCGAACGGGTCGCGGCGCTTGCGGTGCGGCAGCGCCAACCGGACGGCCGCCTCCACGTCCTGCTCGGTCACCTCGGCGGCGCCGCGCCAGGCGGCGTACGCGGTCGCGGTGCGGGCCACCACCAGGTCCGCGCGCATCCCGTCCACCTCGAACGCGGCGCAGATGCCGGCGATGCGGCGCAGTTCGGCGTCCGGCAGCACCACGTCCCCGAGGCGGTCGCGGGCGGCCACGATCCGTCGGGCCAGCTCGGCGTCGGCGTCGGCCCAGCGGGCGGCGAACCCGTCCTGGTCGGCCTCGTAGGCCAGCCGCCGCCGCACGACCTCGGCGCGCGTCGGCACGTCCCGGGCGGCGCGGACCGCGACCGTGAGGCCGAAGCGGTCGAGCAGCTGCGGGCGCAGCTCGCCCTCCTCCGGGTTCATGGTGCCCACCAGCAGGAACGACGCCGCGTGCGACACGGACACGCCTTCGCGCTCGACGTGCGCGCGGCCCATGGCGGCGGCGTCGAGCAGCAGGTCGACCAGGTGGTCGTGCAGGAGGTTGACCTCGTCGACGTACAGCACGCCGCGGTGCGCGGCGGCCAGCAGACCCGGTTGGTAGGCGCGGACGCCCTCGGTCAGCGCGCGTTCGAGGTCGAGCGAGCCGATCAGCCGGTCCTCGGTCGCGCCGACCGGCAGCTCGACCAGCCGGGCCGGACGCCGTTCGGAGCCGTGCCCATGGGGGCCGTCGGGGCAGTCGGTCGGCACGGCCGGGTCGCAGCCGAACCGGCAGCCCGGCACCACGTCCAGCTCGGGCAGCAGCGCGGCGAGCGCGCGCACCACGGTCGACTTCGCGGTGCCCTTCTCACCTCGGACGAGCACCCCGCCGATACCGGGGTGCACGGCGTTGAGCAGCAGGGCCGTGCGGAGGTCGTCGTGGCCGACGACGGCGGAAAAGGGGAAACGCGCGCCCATGCGGCGGTGTCCTTCCTCGGGTGTCCACGCCCGTGTCCGGTCGATGAGTCGGGGGTCGAGTTCCTGACTCCCGGCTCCTCGGTCCGGTCACAGTGGCGGGACCGCGCCGGATTCGCACCGGCTTCCTCGCACACCCCCTCTACAGCCTGGGCATCGTCGCACTTCCCCCGGCGGGCTCCAAGTCCCCCACCAGGACTCCGCGAGCGAGCGAGATCACACCGGCCCGCACGCGGGGCACCGCCAGACCGCACTGGTTGACCAGGTGGTGCAGGAAGTCGGCGCGCAGCTGGGCGAGCAGGCCGTGCGCCAGGAACTCGGCGTCCGCACCCGGCCTGACCTGCGCGACCAGGGCCACCAGGCGCTGGTGCGTGAGCGGGGAGCTGGCGTCGCAGGCGATGCTGCGCGAGGACACCCGCTCCACCGCGGTGACCAGGGGCAGCGCCGCCATCACGTGGTCGAACAGGGTGGCCACGAACGTGATCACCCTCTCGTCCGCGGGGACGTCGTCGGCCTCCAGCAGGGCGGCCGACTCGGCCCGCCAGGACTGCGAGATCTCGTCCACGACGGCCAGCACGAGCCCCTCGCGGTCACCGAACCGGCGGAACACCGTGCCCTTGCCCACGCCCGCCGCCGCCGCGACGTCGTCCATCGAGAACCCGTCGGGACCGCGTTCGGCCATCAGGCGCGCGGCGTTGGCCAGGATCGCGGCGCGGTTGCGCGCGGCGTCCTTCCGCATCGCGGACCTCCTCGACCCGACACTTCCCCGAAAACGGACCAAAAGTCCGTATGGTAGCGCAGGAAGGCCGTCCGGCGGTGCCGCTCAGGCCGGGACCAGGTCCCCCAGCTCGACCTCGACGCTCAACGGCGCGCGGAACGACAGCAGGCCGAGCATCGGCGGCGGCGCGGTCGACGCCAGCCGCAGGTCCGGGAACCGCCGCGCGGTCTCCCGCAGCACCACCTCCGCCTCCAGCCTGGCCAGGCCCGCGCCGAGGCAGAAGTGCCTGCCGTAGCCGAACGCCAGGTGCCTGCGCGCCCGCGGCCGGGCCGGGCAGAACCGCTCCGGCTCCTCGAACGCGTCCGGGTCCGAGCCGCTGCCCGCGAGCATCAGCAGCAGCGGCGCACCCGCCGGGACGTCCACGCCCGAGAGGGTGACCGGCTCGGCGGCGACCCGGCGCCACGTGCTGACCGGCGGATTCCGCCGCAGCACCTCTTCCACGCACGCGGCGGCCACGCCCGGCTCGTCCAGGCGGGACCACAGGTCGCCGTGCCGCAACACGGCGTGGAACGCCGCGCACAGCAGCTGCGTCGTCGTCTCCTGACCGGCGATCAGCAGGAAGTAGCAGAGCCCGGCCGCGTCGCGGATCGGCACGTCCTGCGCGCGCAACGCGCCGAAGAGGTCGTCACCGCGCGGGTCGGCGGCCTTGATCCGGGAGGTCAACCACCGGTGGAACTCGGCGGCGGGCCGGGCCAGCTCGTGCTGCCGCGACTCCGTGACGTCACCCCAGAACAGCTCCAACGACGCCGTGCTCCACGCCTTGAGCGCCTCGACGTCCACCCCTCCGATGCCCATGACCTCCAGCAGCACGAGCGCGGGCAGGTCGCGGGCCAGCGCGGGGTGCAGGTCGGCCCGCCCGCCCAGCCGGTCCAGCCGCTCGCCGGTCAGCTCCGCGATCCGCGGTCCCATCGCGGCGACCCGGGCCGGGGTGAGGAAGCGGGCGACCAGCCGGCGCAGCTCGGCGTGCGTGTCGGTGCCGTTGTTGGCCAGGGTCGGCGGCAGCGAGAAGCCCGCGCGGGCCAGCACCCGCAGCACCGGGCGCGGGATCGGGACCACCGCGGTCAACGCGTTGTCCGGGTGGAAGCGGCGCGGGTCGGCCAGCACCGCGCGCACGTCGTCGTAGCGGCTGACCAGCCACAACCCGGTGCGGTCGTCCCGGTGGACCGGTGCGTGCTCCCTCAGTGAGCGCAGGTCGGCGGGCTCGGGCCGGAAGAGGTCCACGCCGGCACCGTAGCCGTCGGATGCGACACTGCCGGCGTGAGCGTGCGCACAGGTGACTCGGTGTTCGACTGGATCGACACGCGTGCCGAGGCGCGCGCGAAGGCGGGCCTCGCCCGCCGGGTCCGGCCCCGACCGGCCGACTCGACGAACCTCGACCTCGCGTCGAACGACTACCTGGGCCTGGCCCGCGACAAGCGGGTGACGGGCGCCGCCGCCGCGGCCTCCCTGCGCTGGGGCGCGGGCTCGACCGGGTCGCGGCTGGTCACCGGCTCCACCGAGCTGCACACCGAGCTGGAGTACGAGCTGGCGAACTTCTGCGGCGCGCAGTCGGCGCTGGTGTTCTCCTCGGGCTACCTGGCGAACCTCGGCGCGCTGACCGCGCTGTCCGGCCCCGGCACGGCGATCGTGGCCGACCAGCACATCCACGCCTCGCTGATCGACGGCACCCGGCTGTCCAAGGCCGACGTCGTGGTCGCCGGGCACTGCGACGTCGAGCAGGTCACGCACGCCCTCGCCACGCGCGGCAAGCGGCGGGCGCTGGTGGTGACCGACTCGGTGTTCTCCGTCGACGGCGACCTCGCGCCGCTGGCCGAACTCGCCGCCGCGTGCCGCGAGCACGACGCGGCGCTGGTGGTGGACGACGCGCACGGCCTCGGCGTCGTCGGGGACGGCGGGCGCGGCGCGGTGCACGCGGCGGGCCTGGCCAAGTCACCCGACGTGGTGACCACGGTGACGCTGTCCAAGTCGCTGGGCGCGCAGGGCGGCGCGGTGCTCGGGCCAAGCCGGGTGATCAAGCACCTGGTCGACACCGCGCGCACGTTCATCTTCGACACCGGCCTCGCCCCGGCCAGTGCGGCGGCGTCCCTGGCCGCGCTGAAGGTCCTGCGGGACGAGCCGGAACGGCCCGCGCGGGCGCTGGAGGTCGCCCAGGACCTCGCGTTCCGGCTGAAGGAGGCCGGGTTGCGCGTCAGCACGCCGACCGCGGCCGTCGTGTCGGTGCAGGCGCCCTCGCCCGAGGCGGCGTTCGACTGGGCGGAGGCGTGCCGCGCGCAGGGCGTGGTCGTCGGCTGCTTCCGGCCGCCGTCGGTGCCCGACCGGATCTCCCGGCTCCGGCTGACCGCCCGCGCCGACCTGTCCGAGGCCGACGTCGAGCGGGCCGTGCGGGTGATCACGGAGACCGGCGCATCCGCAGGTGCGGTATCCCGTCCTCGATGAACTCCGCGCCCTGCGGCCGGAAGCCGAACGAGGCGTAGAAGTCGGCCACGTAGGTCTGCGCGTCCAGCACGCACTCCACCCGCCCGACCTCGGCCAGCGCCGCCTCCAGCAACCGACGGCTGTAGCCGCGACCGCGGGCGGCGCGGGCCGTGCAGACCCGGCCGATGCGGAAGGTCCCACCGGGCTCCTCCAACAACCGCAGGTACGCCTGCGGCTGCGGACCGCCGGCCGGTTCCGCCGCCGGTGACGGCACCTCGGCCTCCAGCCAGAAGTGCCGGGTGGTCGGCTCCAGGTCACGCCCGTCCAGCTCGGGGTAGGGGCAGTTCTGCTCCACGACGAACACGTCGGAGCGCAGCTTGAGCACGGCGTAGAGCTGGTCGGTCGTCAGGTCGGCCGACCACTGCCGGCGCAACGTCGCCGGGTACGGGTGTGAGCGCACACCACTGTGGTACCACAGTCTCAGATTTGCCCCTGGTACCGGCTCAGCCGCGTGTAGACGCCGGGCTCGCCGGGACGCGCGCAGCCGCGGCCGTAGGACACGACGCCGACCAGCTCGCCCGCCACGGTGAGCGGCCCGCCGGAGTCGCCCTCGCAGGCGTCCTTGCCGCCTTCCGGGTAGCCCGCGCACAGCATCCCGCCCGGCCGGTAGTCGGGCACCGCGGCGGCGCACTCGGCGTCCGCGCGGATCGGCACCTCCACCTCGCGCAGCCGCCTGCTCGGCGCGGCCAGCTCACCGGTGCGGCCCCAGCCGTAGACCTTGGCCTGGCCCGACGCGGCGTCGGTGATGCGGACCGGCCGGTACGGCAGCGGCGAGGCGAGCGTGAGGGTGGCCACGTCGTCGCCTGCGGACACCCCGGTGAACGCCGGGTGCCGCCAGAGCGAGGCGACGCCCACCGCCCGCCCGGCGGCGGTGTCGAGGTCGGCCCGACCGGCCACCGCGGTCAGCTCGTCGGGCCGCCGCTCGCGGGTGCCCAGGGTGGTGCGCTCGACCGTGCAGTGCGCGGCGGTGACCACCTTGTCGGGCGCGATCAGCGCGCCGCCGCAGAAGAACCTGCCCGCGTCGAACAGCGCCACCGCCCACGGTGTCGCGGGCGCCTCCTGCCCGCCGACGATCGCGTCCGCGGGCAGCGCGGACAGGACCAGCACGAGAACCGCGAAGACCGGCGCGCTGATGCGCATGGAGCACCCCTCTACGACAGGTGGTCGATCGGCCACAGACCGTAGCGGACCGGCCAACCTGCCCTCAGCGGGGTATGGAATCCGGAAAATCTGTTGTTAGTATCCGCTGTCACCGAAGATTCATCGGTCAGTGAGGCAGATCACGACGATCTGTCCGGAACATGAGGGAGGTTCCATGCATGTGGACTTCAGTCAGCTGCCGGCGTTCCTGCTCGCCTGCGCGGTGGTCGTGCTGACCCCGGGCGTGGACGCCTTCCTGCTGCTGCGCACCTCGATGCGGTCCGGCACGCGCGCCGGGCTGATGGCGCTGGCGGGCATCCACACCGCGGCCTTCGCGCAGGTGGCGCTGGTGATCTCCGGCCTCGGCGTGGTGATCGCCCGCTACCCCGCCGTGCTGACCGGGCTGCGGTGGGTCGGCGCGGCCTACCTGCTCTACCTCGCCGTGACGATCGCCCGCGGGCTGGTGCGGCGCTCCGGCGGCGAGGTGGCGGAGGTGGCGACCCGGCCGTTCCGGCAGGGGTTCCTCACCAACATCACCAACCCGAAGATGCTGCTGTTCTCCCTGGCGTTCCTGCCGCAGTTCATCGGCACGGGCGACCCGGCGCTCCAGCTGGGCGTGCTCGCCGCCGTGTTCCTCGGGCTGGCCGCGCTGTGGGAGCTGATGATCGTGGTGGCCGCGTCGCGCGTCGCCGGGTCGCTGCGCCGCCCCGGCGTGACCACGGCGCTGGACGCGGTGTGCGCGGCGGTGTTCCTCACCATGTCGATCGGGCTCGTGCTCTAGGCCGACCCCGCCGAGGACCGGCGTGCGGACTCCCGAGGCCCGGGGGTCCGCC
>NZ_JBFAAX010000143.1:6631-12910 GCF_040639995.1 Actinosynnema sp. NPDC023658
CCCCCCCCGGCCCCCCCCCCCCCGCGGGCGGCGGGGCCCCCGCCCCCGCCGCCCCGGCGCCCCCCCCCCCCCGCCGGGTCAGCGGTTCAGCTGCTCCTCGATCGCGCCGGCGTAGGCGGAGACGTCGCTGTAGACGCCCGGCTTGCCCTCGCGGGCACAACCTTCACCCCAAGAGGTGACGCCGATCAGCTTGCCGCCGGCCGCGAACGGGCCGCCCGAATCGCCCTGGCAGGTGTCCACGCCACCCTCCGGGTACCCGGCGCACACCATCTCGTCCGGGTCGTACTGCGGGTAGGCGTCGTGGCAGTCCTGGTCCGCCATCACCGGCACGGTCGCGGCCCGCAGGTACCGCGACGACGAACCCTGCTCGGTCGTGCGGCCCCAACCCAGCACCACGCCGTTCGTCCCCGGCTCGTACAGCTCCTGGTCGGACGGCTGGGCGAGCGGCAGGGGCTGGTAGTCCACGGCGTGGTCCAGCGTCAGCACCGCGACGTCCGCGCCCTGGTCCGCCGACACGTAGTCCGGGTGGACCCAGATGCCGGTGAGCCGGACGACCTCGCCCTCCTGGCTCTTGCGGTCCTCCCGGCCCACCACGACCCGGGTGTTGCGCGGCGTCCGGGCGGACGCGCAGTGCGCGGCCGTGAGCACCTTGTCCGGCGCGACCAGCGTGCCGCCGCAGAACTGCAGGCCGCTCGCGTCGGTCACGTACACCACCCACGGGTACTGGCCGATCGAGACCCGCTGCCCGCCGACCACGCGGTCGTCCACCACGCGGTCGTCCGCCGGACCGGCCGCCGTGGCGGTGCCCGCGAGAGCCATCAACAACGTCACCAACAACGCGGCAAGCCGCATCGCCCCTCCTCCTGATCTAGGACATCAGGAGGAGATTAGCCACAACGGACCAGAATGCTGGGCCAATCGGACTAGTTCGCTCCGGTGAACTTGTCGCGCACCTTGCCCGCCGCGCCGGACAGCACGTCGCCGAACTCGTTCAGGACCTTCATCAGCGGGTCGTCGGACTGGGCCGCCGACTCCTTGTACGACCGGGCCGCCGACCTGACGTCCTCGGTGAACGAGCTCGTCGGCCGGTCGTCCTCGCGCCGCTGGTACGTGCCGGTCAGGATGGTCCGGTACTCCTCGCTCGCGGCCCACCTCTGCAGCTCCGCGGCGCGCACCACGGCCAGCGGGTGCGTCAGCGGCCACGTGCGGATCAGCTTGAGCACGCTGTCGCGGACGTCCTCGACCTGCTCGTACTCCTTGGCCTGCTTGAGGAACTCCGCCGTGTCGACCTGGCTGAGGTCCATGCCGCCCGCCATGGCCACGTGCACGCGCAGCGTGGCGGCCGGGTCCTGCACGCACAGCAGGCCGGCGCGGTCGCAGGTCAGCTCCGTCTTGCGGTACCACTCGCACAGCGCCGCGATGACCGCGCGGATCGCCCAGTACCCGGCGGGCATCCACCCCACGCTGTACTGCAGCTGCATGAGCCGTTGCAGGATCGTCTGGTACAGCGCGTGCCCGGACAGCACGTGGCCCATCTCGTGCCCGATGGCGAACCGCAGGCCTTCGGTGTCGAGCAGCTCGACCAGCCCCGTGGTGAGCACGATGAACGGCTTGTCGATGCCCAGCGCCATGGCGTTGGGGACCGGGTCGCGCTTGACGAACAGCTCCGGCACCGGGTCGACGTCCAGCGTCGCCGCCGTCTCCAACCGCAGCCGGTCCAGCTCCGGGTACTGCTTCGGACCCACCCTGATGCTCGACGCCAGGTAACCCAACCGCTCACCGCGCTCGGTGAACGCCCCCGCCACCGCCTGCAACACCGGACCGATGCCCGGCACCGCGCGCAGGACCGCCAACGCCCCCCGGTCGACCGGGTGCTCGTACGCCCGCGGGCTGATGCCGGGGAATCGCACACGCGTCGTCGACCGTTCGATCTCCTCGCTGCTCATGACTCACACAGTGCCACGACCCACCCGCCACCTCTCGCCGTTCGAGTGAATCGGCATGCACACTGACCCGGTGAACGCAGACGTGCTCGGCACCGACTACGAAACCCGCGCGCTGCCCCTGGGCGGCGGGGACGTGACGGCCACCCTGGTCCGCCGCCGGGCACGGCCCGCCACCCGTGGCGCGGTGCTGTACGTGCACGGCTTCGCGGACTACTTCTTCCAGCGGCACGTGGCCGAGCACTTCGCCGCGCGCGGCTTCGACTTCTACGCCATCGACCTGCGCGCGTACGGCCGGTCCTTGCGGCCGGGTCAGGTGGCGAACTTCGTGACCGACCTGACCGAGCACTTCGAGGAGATCGACGCGGCGGCGCGGGTGATCCGCGAGGAGGACGGCCACCGGCACCTCGTGGTCATGGGTCACTCGACCGGTGGGCTGATCACCAGCCTGTGGGCGCACGAGCGGCGTTCGGACGACGTGCTGGACGCGTTGGTGCTCAACAGCCCGTGGCTGGACCTGGCCGAGCCGTGGCTGCTGCGGACGGTGGGCACGGCGGTGATCCGCGGTGTCGGCCGGTTCGCGCCGCGACTGGTGCTCAAGCCCGGACTGGGTCCGGTGTACGGCGAGAGCATCCACCGCGACCACCACGGCGAGTGGGACTTCGACACCGCGTGGAAGCCGATCGAGGCGTTCCCGGTGCACGCCGGGTGGCTGCGCGCGATCCGCCGCGCGCACGCCGAGCTGCACCGGGGCCTGGACGTGCGGGTGCCCGTGCTGCTGCTCCGGTCCGGTCGCAGCCTGCTGCACGCGAAGCGGTGGACGCCCGAGGCGATGACCGCCGACACCGTGCTGGACGTGGAGCACATGCGGCAGTGGGGGCCGAAGATCGGCGGGCAGGTGCGGATCGTGCCGGTGGAGGGCGGGATGCACGACCTGTTCCTGTCCGCCGAGCCGGTGCGCCGGCGCGCGCTGGCCGAGGTGGACGAGTTCCTGGACGACATCTGACCCCGCGGGCCCGCCCGGCGGCCGACCCCGCCTCAGCAGCTCGTTCGGCAGTCGGCGGGGCGCGTCGGCGTCACTCCGGCGGGGTGAGGCGGAGGTCCGGGTCGATCGGCGGCTCGCCGTCGAACGGGCCGTCGGGCACCGCGCCCAGGGCGTCCAGGGTCAGGCCGATCTCGCGCGCGTTCGGGTCCGTGCCGTCCGGCGGCGTGGTGAACCACTCGTGCAGGTCCTCCGGGATCCGGTAGCGGGCGGTCAGGTCGCGGTACAGGTCGGCGCGCTCGCCGGACTGCTCGGCCAGCTGCTGGTACTCGCGCATGGCCAGCCGCATCCGGATCCAGCGGTAGCGGTCGGTCTTCGTGCCGCCGTCCTCGGTGAACCGGGTGCGCAGCAGCCGTCCGGCCTCCGCGCCGCGCTCGGCCAGGGCGCGGATCGTCTCCGGGCGCATGAACAGGTTCGTGCCGCCCTCCAGCGCGCCGACGCGGACGTGCGCGATCCGGCCCCGGTAGCCGGGCAGCGCGGACTGCATGGTGTCGCGCCAGTCGAGCATGGTGTCGAGGATCGCGGACGCGAAGTGCTGCACCAGCCCGATGCCGCGCCACGGCGTGCCGCTGGTGGACGCGTCCTGCTCGGGCAGCCAGACGTGCCGGTCGTCGCCCGGCGGGTAGGACTGGAGGCTGAGGCCGAACGTGGGCCAGCGCGGCAGCAGGTTGTCGAAGAAGTGGATGGGGAAGTTGCTGGTGATGCCGCCGTCGGAGAACCAGTGCACGCGCGGTTCCGGCTCGGCGCGCACCAGCGGCACCGCCGCGATCAGGCCGGGCAGCGGCATGCTCATCCGCACGGCCAGCGCGACCGGCAGGTTCGCGGGCAGCGCGTTGACGGTCCGGTCGGGGTGCAGCGGGCAGTGGTGCGGCGTGGCGTCGTGGCCGAGCTTGTCCACGACCCGCCGCGGCAGCACGGTGCCCAGGCACGTCGGGCAGAACAGCCACGCGGCGCGCGGTTCGGTGAACGGCAGCCGGTAGGGGCGGCCCTCGGACAGGTCCGTCGTCATCAGGACCAGGTTCGTGGTGAGGTCGGCGAAGGTCAGGTCCGCGGTGCCGGACAGGTCGTCCAGCCGGTCCGCGATCCAGTCGCTCAGCGGCGGCACGCCGGTCGAGGCGGGCACGCCGCAGCGGCGGTCCCAGAAGTTCGGCCGGAACGACCCGGTGCCCGGTACCAGTCCGAAGTGGACGGTGGTGGCCATCCGGTCGAGGAAGCGCTTGGCGCCCAGGCCGTAGGTGAGCGCGACCGCGCTGACGAACGCGAACCCGAGCACCAGCCACCACACCGCGGCGGTGGCCGCGCTCGCCAGGCTCGCCGCCGTCCACCGGGTGCCCAGGGCGACCGGGATCAGCGGGACGACGAGGAGCACTCCGGTGCCGATGCGGCGCAGCCACGCGTCCCGGCCGCGCGGCAGGACCCTCAGCACGATCCCCGGCACGGCGATCAGGACGACGACGATCAGCCCGATCAACACCCAGGTCGGCGTCGAACCCCACTCGACCGAGTGAAACCACAGGGTGGGACCGACGAGCCACAACGCCGTCGCCAGCGTCAGGAACGCCTTGGCCCGCCACCCGATAGCGCTGATCAGGGCCAGCAGGAGGCACGTGAGCGGGCTGCGGCCGGTGGTGTCGCGGCGCTGCATGGAGGCCGCCACGATCCGGTACAGCTTGCGGGTGTGCCCGCTGGGCTGGAAGAGCTGCGCCATCCGCCAGCCGGGCGCGGCGAACCAGTCGACGACGTCCTTGAGCTTGTCGAAGCCGCCCCGGTCCCGGCCCTTCTCGGCGGCGGCGGTGAACGCGGCCGCGATCGCGCCCGCCGAAGCACCGCCCAGCGACCGGAACCGGTAGTGCCCGGCCAGCTCCACGACCGCCCACGGGTAGACGACGCCGCTCGTCGCCCCGCCCCGCATGGTCAGGTCGCAGTACCGGTTGAAGTCCTCGGCCATGGCGCACCTCCCGGCGTCCATGATCTCCCGTCACGCGGCGGCGTGGCGCTAGACCGATCGGCTGTTCACCGGCGCCGAACGCGAGGTCACAGGGAGGCCTCCGCGATGCGCTCGACGTCGGCCGGGGTGCCGGACATGATCGTGCGGACGTGCTCGGTGATCAGCTCGACCGGCCAGTCCCACCACCGGGCGCGCAGCAGCCGGGCCACGTCCTCGTCGGGGTACCGCTGCTTCAGCGGCCGGGCCGGGTTGCCGCCCACCACGGTGTACGGCGGCACGTCCGAGGTGACCACCGCGCCGGTCGCGATGATCGCACCGTCCCCGATCGTCACGCCGGGCATGACGATCGAGTCGTAGCCGAACCAGACGTCGTTGCCGACCACCGTGTCACCGCGCGTGGCCATGCCGGTCATCAGGTCCACCGTCCGCTCGGCCCAGGTGCCGCCGAAGATCGTGAACGGGAACGTCGACACCCCGGTGGTGAGGTGGTTCGCGCCGGCCATGATGAACCGGGTGCCGCTCCCCAGCGCGCAGAACCGGCCGATGACCAGCTTCTCCTCGCCGTACCCGTACAGCACGTTGCGGGTCTCGAACTCCAGTGCGTGCTCCGGGTCGTCGTAGTACGTGTACTCGCCCACCACGATCTTCGGTGACGTCACCAACGGCTTGAGCTGGACGACGCGGTCGGCGTGCGGCAGCGGGTGCAGGGCGGTGGGATCGGGGATCACGGTGGGGTCGGGGGTCAACGACACGCTCCTAACGCGACTGAGGTTGCGTTAGAGTGGCACAGCTGCGCCCTCTAACGCAACTGGAGTTGCATTGTGACCTCCCGACCCGGTGGCCGCTCCGCCCGCGTGCGCGAAGCCGTCCTCGCGGCCGTGCACGCCGAGCTGGCCGAGCGCGACTATCGCGACCTGACGGTGGAGCACGTCGCGGACCGCGCGGGCGTGCACAAGACCACCGTCTACCGCCGGTGGGGCAGCGTCGACGTGCTCGTGGCCGACGCCCTCGACCACACCCGCGAGACCGACTGGCCGGTACCCGACACGGGCACGGTCGAGGGCGACCTGATCGCCATCGCCACCGAGGTCGCGGACACCTTCACCGACCCCGCGCGGCGACCCGTGCCGGTCGCGGTGGTGGCCGCCGCCCTCCAGTCGACCCGGGCCCTGGAGGCGAAGCGGCGGTTCTACGCCGCCCGGCACGCAGAGGCGGCGAAGGTCGTGGCGCGGGCCGTCGAACGCGGCGAGCTGCCCCCGCGGCCCGACCCCGTCGAACTCGTCCGCCTGACCTGCGCGCCGCTGTACTACCGGGTCTTTATCACCGGCGAGCCGGTCGACCGCGCC
>NZ_JBFAAX010000144.1:0-12872 GCF_040639995.1 Actinosynnema sp. NPDC023658
ACCACCGGCACCCGGCTCGGCACCGGCCCCCTGCGCCTGCTCCCGCAGGCCGTGCCCGTCGTCCTGCTGCTCGCGGTCGCGCTCGCGGCGGTGTGGCCCGGCGGTACCGAGGGCGGCCCGTACCCCGTCGACACACCCGGGTTCGCCGTCGTCGACGGCTCCGACTGCGCCCGGGGCGACGTGCTGACCACCTGCACCGCGCCCGTCGCCGGTCAGCGGTCGACCGTGCCGTGGTGGCGTGACGCGCTCGGCCTGTGGTGGGACCGCGTGCTGCTGGTCGCGATCGCGGTGTTCGCGCTGCTGACGGGACTGGCCGCGTTCCTCCTCCACCGCGCGCCCCGGCTGGAGGACGACGACCGGGTGCGGCGGACGGTGGTCACCGGGGTCTCCTCCTGGGTGCTCCCGATCCTGACGAGCCTGCTGGTGACCGCGAGGGCCGTCGGCGACTACGGAGCCGTCCTGGTGTTCGTCGCGGTCGCCACGGCCGTGCCCGCCGGGGCGATGGCGGCGTGGCAGTACCTCGCGACCGGCCCGGCCCGCGGTCGGCTGCGGGAGCGGGTCGGGTGGTCGGCCGTCGCGGTCCTCGCCACGCTGCTGTTCGGCTCGGTCCAGGTGCTGTGGGTGGGACTGGCCTCCGGTCTGCTCGACTGAACCCGGTCGGACCGGGTCACAGGCGGGGGAACAGGGCCTGTGGTCGGGGGAGCGCTCCCGACAGCGAGACGCACTGCTGGGAGACCCGGGTGGCCAGCGCGGGCAGGAACGGCGTCAGCTCGGTGGCCAGCGCGCGGCACGCCGTCAGCAGCACGGAGATGGCCGCGTCGAGCCTCCTGCCCGCCTCGACGTCACCGTCGCGCTCGGCGCGGGCCAGGTCCCACGGCCGCACCCGGTCCACGTGGCGGTTGGCCTCCTCCACGATCCGCCACACGGCCGCCGTCGCCCGTCGGAAGTCGAAGTCGGTGATCGCCGCGTGCACGAGGTCCGGCGCGTCCCGGCAGGCCGCCGCCAGCGGTTCCGCGTCGGCGTCGGGCCCGGTGACGACGGGTGGTCGGCCGTCGCGGTAGCGGTGGACCATCACGGTGACCCGGTTGACCAGGTTGCCCAGCCCGTTGGCCAGGTCCTCGTTCGCGCGGGCGACGAGCTTCGCCTCGGTGAAGTCCGCGTCGCCGACGCGCGGCACGTCCCGCAGCAGCCACCACCGCACGGCGTCGGAGCCGTACCTGGCGGCCAGCTCCACCGGGTCGACGACGTCACCGCGCGACTTGCTGATCTTGCGGCCGTCGGTGGTCAGGTAGTCGTGGACCAGGATGTCGGTCGGCAGCGGTTCGCCCGCCGACAGCAGCATGGCCAACCAGTGGACGGCGTGGAAGCGGACCACGCCCTTGCCGATCACGTGCACGCGCCGGTCGCCCTCCACCCACCACCGCCGGTGGTTCGAGCCGCCCACGCCGTAGCCGAGGCTGGAGATGTAGTTGCCCAGCGCGTCCCACCACACGTAGACGACCTGGTCGGGGTCGCCCGGCACGGGGATGCCCCAGCCGTGCGCTCGCTCCCGCGACCGGGAGGCGCTGAAGTCGTGCAGCCCGGCGGCGATGAACGCCAGCACCTCGTTGCGGCGCGCGGCGGGCTCGATCCGGACCACGCCCGCCTCGATCAGGTCGCGGAGCCGGTCGGTGTAGCGGGACAGCCGGAAGAACCAGTTCTCCTCGGCCACCGACCGCGGCTCCACGTCGTGCTCGGGGCACTTGCCGTCCACCAGCTCGGCGGGCTGGTAGAACTGCTCGCAGCCGACGCAGTACAGGCCTTCGTAGTGCTTGCGGTACAGGTCGCCCGCGTCCGCGCAGGCCTGCCAGAGCCGTTCGACGCCGGTGCGGTGCCTGGGGTCGCGGCTGGTGCGGATGAAGTCGCTGAACGACAGCGCCAGCGGGTCGCGCAGCGCCGCGAACGCCGCCGCGTTGCGGTCGACGAAGTCGGCGGTCGGCAGGCCCTCGACCTCGGCGGCCAGCACGTTCTTCAGCGAGTTGTCGTCGGTGCCGGTCAGGAACCGCACCCGGTCGCCGCGCAGCCGGTGGTGGCGGGCCAGCGCGTCGGCCTGCACGAGTTCCAGCGCGAACCCCAGGTGCGGGCGCGAGTTGACGTACGGGATGGCGGTGGTCACGTAGTAGCGCGACATCGGAACCTCTAGGTGCGGGGGGCTCCAGCGGCCGGGACCCCCTGGGACGGGGGCCTCGGACGTCGTCATCCGTGCAGCGTCGGCGGCCCCGCGTGGCGGGGCGTCATGACCGGGGACGACGAGGACATGGCGGCGACGCTAGCAGCGCCACCGCCCGTGCCGCGCCTGGTTTTCGGTCTTCCGGCCGTCAGGCCGGACCCGGTGGTTCAGCAGCCGATGCGCTGCGAACCCAGGGCGATGTCGTCCAGCCAGAGGTCGTGGCGGTCGGTGTTCGGCTGGTAGAGCTGCCAGCCGAGCTTGACCGTGTCGAACTTCGGGAACAGGAAGTCGACCTGGTTGCCGCCGTGCTCGCGGGTGGACACGGTCAGGTCCGGGTTGGTCACGCCGTCGAACCACAGCGTGATCCGGTTGTCCGCGGCGTCCATCCGCCACTCCACGCACTGCCACACGCCGGCCTTCGACGGCGCCGACTCGCGCCAGTTCGTCCAGTCACCGGTCGGGCCGCCGTCCGCGCCCACGCCCCAGAGCGCCTTGCCCAGCGTCGGCACGTACTGGCCGCCGAGCGGGCGCACCACCTCCGGGCCGTCGCCGGTGGTCTCGACGAGCGTGTAGTGCGCCCAGTCCGGGGCGGACGGGAACGCCTCGACGCGCACCCGCACCCGGCCGTAGAAGCTGTTGCCCGGCGCGGCGAAGTCGTCCACCTTGAGGAACGCGCGGCCGTTGCCCTCGGTGCGCACGTGCAGCACCTTCTGGCCGCGCCGGTCGCGTTCGACCTCCAGCGAGCCGTTGCGGGTGTCCACGCCCCACTTGAGGCTCGTGCCCGCGCCGGTGGGCACGTCCTGGAAGTCCTCGCAGAACAGCAGGCCGGGACGGGAACAGCTCTTGAGCCGGTGATCGGCGTGGTCTCCGCCGGCGGCATCCGCGACCGGGAGGGCGACGACGGACAGCAGGGCGGCGAGGACCGCCGTGGACAACCGTTTGCGCACGGGTAGCTCCTTCTGCGCTGAGGGGGCAGCAGGAAGCTATCGGCTCTGGGAACGCTCCCATACCTCTGAGCGGCGCAACACGGGTGAGCCGGAGGGCGGTTTACTCGAAGCGGGTCGGGTCGCCCGCGCCGAGGCGGACGATCTCCGGCTCGCCCTGCGAGAAGTCGACGACGGTGGTCGGTTCGGTGCCGCAGTCGCCCGCGTCGAGCACCGCGTCCACCACGTGGTCGAGCCGCTCCTTGATGTCCCAGCCGTGCACCAGCGGCTCCTCCTGGTCGGGGAGCAGCAGCGTGCTGGACAGCAGCGGCTCGCCCAGCTGCGCCAGCAGCGCCTGGGCGACCGGGTGGTCCGGGATGCGGGCGCCCACCGTCTTCTTCTTGGGGTGCATCAACCGGCGCGGCACCTCGGTGGTCGCCGGGAGGATGAACGTGTAGCTGCCCGGCGTCGCCGCCTTGATCGCGCGGAAGACCGCGTTGTCCACGTGCACGAACTGCCCGAGCTGGGAGAAGTCGCGGCACATGAGCGTGAAGTGGTGGCGGTCGTCCAGGTGCCGGATCTGCCGGATCCGGTCCAGCCCCGCCTTGTTGCCGAGCCGGCAGCCGAGCGCGTAGCAGGAGTCGGTCGGGTAGGCGATCAGGCCGTCCGACTTGATCAGCTCGACCGCCTGGTCGATGGACCGGCGCTGCGGGTTCACCGGGTGCACGTCGAAGTACCTCGCCATGTCAGGAGCTTAATGCCCTGATCGTCCGCACGCGGAACGCCCGTCGGCACGGGGGCGGGACGGACGTCGACGAGCCGCCGATCCGGGGACGTGCGGGCCGTTCGCCGCGTCCACAGCCCTTTTCCGGTCGGCACGCGAGGAGAAGTTCCGGTTGGGACGGTTGGCTATGGTTCATCCACATCGGTACCCGTCGGTGGCGGACCTCCTCGGGCGATGATCACCGGGGACCTCCGGGGACTTCCCCGATCCGGTCACCGCCGACCGTCGATCGAGACGCGGAGGACGCTGATGAGCGGGCTGTACCGGTTCGACGACATCATCGTGGGCGCGGGCGGCGCCGGTGCCCCGCTGGCCGCCCGGCTGAGCGCCGACCCGGGTCGGCGGGTCGCGTTGGTCGACACCGGACCGGACCACCGGACGACCGCCGAGGCGCGCGGCGACGGGAGGTCCGCGGTCGGGGAGACGATCGCGATCCGGGGCATGCCGGAGGACTTCGACACCTGGGCGGCGGCCGGCAACCCCGAGTGGGGCTGGTCGAAGGTGCTGCCCCACTTCCGCGGTCTGGAGAACGACCTCGACTTCGGCGGCGAGTTCCACGGCCACGACGGCCCGCTGCCGATCCGCCGCCGGCGGCCCGAGGAGCTGACGCCGGTCCAGCGCTCGTTCTACGAGGGCTGCCTGGCGGCCGGGTTCCCGGACGTGGCCGACCACAACCACCCGACGTCGAGCGGTGTCGGGCCCGCGCCGTCCACCCGCCGGGCCGACGGCGTGCGGGTCTCGACCGCCACCGCCTACCTCCCGCCGGAGGTGCGCGCCCGCCCGAACCTCACGAGCATGTCCGGCACCCCGGTACGCCGGGTGCTCTTCGCCGGCGACGCCGTGCGCGGGGTCGAGGTGTCCGGCGGTGGGGCGGTGCTGGAGCTGCGGGCGTCCCGCGTGGTCCTCGCGGCCGGTGCGGTGGGCTCGCCGGCCATCCTGCTGCGCTCGGGCATCGGCCCGCACGACGACCTGCGCCGGCTCGGCATCGACGTGCGGTCGGACCTGCCCGGCGTCGGCGCCGGTCTGGTCGACCAGGTCCGCACCGGCGTCTTCCTGGTGCCCAAGCGGGGCATCGACGACCTCGGCGGGGCGACGGGTCGGATCGTGCTGCGCACGGCGTCGGCCGGCGCGGGGCGGACGAACGACACGTACTTGGCGGTGGCCGACCACCTCGACCTGGCGACCCGCTCCCCGCACCTGCGGCACGCCGCGCGGACCGATCGCGTGATCGACCTCCTGGTGGTCGCACGTGAACCCGGTTCACGAGGCCGCGTCACGATCGGGTCGACGGACCCGCGGGAAGCGCCGCGGGTCGACCTCGACCTCCTGTCCGCGGACAAGGACCACCAGCTGCTGGCCGACGGGTTGAGGATGGCGTGGGAGCTGGCGCGGTCACCGGCGATCCGGCACCTGTCCGAACGGGTCGTGCTGCTGGACGACGCGGTGATGAACTCCGACGACGCCGTGCGCGACTACGTCACGGCCACGGCGGAGCCCGCCGGCAACCCGGTCGGCACCGCGCGCATGGGCCCCTTCGGTGACGCCCGCGCGGTGGTCGACCAGCACTGCGCCGTGCACGGCGTGGAAGGCCTGTACGTCGCGGACGCGTCCGTGGTGCCCACGACGGTGCGGGCCGACGTCGACCTGTCCGTGATCATGATCGCCGAACGGGTCGCGGAGTTCCTGCGCACGGCCTGAAAACCGTTCGGGTCCTGGGGCGGCGGTGCGGGAACGTGCCGCCGCCTTCGGCGAATCATGGGTGTCGTTCCCGTTTCCACCTCGTGAGAGTCCTTTGCCGACGGTGGTTCACACGATCGCGTGGATGACGTCCACGGTCGGATTCCAGTGATCATCCTAAGTGGACAGGGCGGTGCGGTCGGGTCAGGATGCCGGTGACACCGGGAAGTCTGGTGCGGAGATCCTGCGGCACTCCCGGTCGTCCCGCGTTTCTCGTCACCTGAAAGCAGAAGAACCACTCATGTCCCGCACGACTCTTGATGCCTCCCCGCATGGGCACCGCGACTCCCACGACCCCGAACGCCGCCCGCTCCCCGTCCACCTCGTCGGCTCGCTGCCGCGCCCGTTGTGCGACGACCCGGTGACCGCGATGGACTGGTTCCTCCGGCACCGGTGCGGCGCGGCCCTGACCGCCCTGCCGTCCGACCGCGACCCGCGGTGGATCATCGACTGGCTCACCCACCACCTGTCGTCCGTGCCCGCCCTGGAACAGGTGCGCGGCGGTGAGAGCCGCGGGTACGACGACATGCCGTACTACCGCGTCCGACCGGGGTGCCGGCTGAGCCCGGACGACCTCGGGCTCGGGCGCGTGCGGCAGGCCGAGGAGGCCTTCGCGGCGCTGGACCGCCTGCGCGTCGCCCTCCCCGTCGACGTCCCGCGCGTGCAGGTCGGCATCCCCAACGCGCTGGACCTGGCGGTGTTCGCGTTCGGCTCGATCGACGCCGCGCGCGAGTGGATGCCCGCCGCGCAGACCGCCGTGCTGAACGAGGTGGCCGAACTCGTCGCCCGGTGGGGTGACCGGGTGCAGCTCCAGCTGGAGACGCCCCTCGAGCTGGTGGCCTACCACCGCACCCCGCCGGAGGCCTGGTCGGCGCTGACCGCCGAGCTCATCGGCCAGGTGGCCGGGGTCCTCGCCGCCGCGCCGGGCGCCCGGTGGGTGCTGCACCTGTGCTACGGCGACCTGGAGCACGTGCCGGTGTTCACCCCGACCGACCTGCGGCCGGCGGTGGTGTTCCTCAACGCGCTGGCCGACCTGCTCACCGCGCACAGCCTGCCGATGCCGACCGTGCACCTGCCCGCGGCGAGCGGCGCCAACCCGCCGCCCACCGATCCCGCGTTCTACGACGAGCTGCGGCACCTGCGGCGCGGCGTGGACGTCATCGCGGGCCTGGTGGCCGAGGAGCACCCGGAGGAGACCCGCGAGGCGTTGCGGCTGACCGTGGAAGCCCTGGGCGTGCCGGTGGCCGGCATCGCCGCCGCGTGCGGCTACGGGCGGCGCACCGAGGACGCCGCCGCGGCGAACCTCGGGCTGGCCGCCCGGCTCGCGCGGGAGTGGAGCGTGCGCTGACCGGCGGGCGGTGGGGCGTCGGCACGGCGTCCCACCACCGGGGGGCCGCAGGCGTTCCGGGAGCGCTCGTGCTCCGCACGGTGACGACGCCGTGGCGGTGGGTGAAGACCATCGGTGATCGATGGGCCGGTCGGGGCGCCACGTACGGTGAAGGGCGGCTGCGCCGACGCCGACACCGAGGAGTACCCGACATGCCTGAACGGTCCCGTGCGAAGAGCGGGCGAGTGGTGCGCACGGAGCGGATCGCGCCGGAGATGATCCGGGTGGTGCTCGGCGGCGAGGGTCTTGCCGACTTCGCCGTCGGCCCGTACACCGACAGCTACGTCAAGCTCGCCTTCCCGCTGGAGGACGTGGTCTACCCCGAGCCGTTCGACCTCGGGGCGATCCGCGCGACGATGCCGCGCGACCGGTGGCCGCGGACCCGCACCTACACCGTCCGCAGGTGGGACGCGGAGGCCGGTGAGCTGTGGATCGACTTCGTGACCCACGGCGACGCCGGTGTCGCCGGGCCGTGGGCGGCCAAGGCCCAGCCCGGTGACGTGCTCCACTTCTCCGGACCGGGCGGCGGGTACGCGCCCGACCCGGACGTGACCTGGCACCTGATGGCGGGTGACGAGAGCGCGTGGCCCGCCATCGCCGCGGCGCTGGAGGCATTGCCCGAGGGTGCGGACGCCAGGGTGTTCGTCGAGGTCGACGGTCCGCGGGACGAGCAGGCCGTGCGGAGCGCGGGACGGGTGGACCTGCGGTGGCTGCACCGCGGCGGCGGACCGCGCGGCCGGCTGGTCGGGGAGGCGGTCAGGGCGCTGGAGTTCCCCGAGGGCGTGGTCCAGGTCTTCGTGCACGGCGAGGCGAACATGGTCAAGGACCTGCGGGGTCACCTGAAGCTGGAGCGGGGCGTGCCGCGCGAGCAGATGTCGATCTCCGGCTACTGGCGGCTCGGCGCGGACGAGGACGGCTGGCAGTCGTCCAAGGGCGAGTGGAACCGGCGGGTCGAGCAGGAGCAGGGTTAGCCCAGCGCGTCGCGCAAGCCGAGGCGGACCGGTGGTGGCAGCGGGTCGCGGGTCTGGAACGCCTGCAGGAAGTAGGCGACCAGGCGGCGCGAGGCGGCCACCGCCGCGTCCACCGAGTCCGTCACCAGGCCGTTGTTCGCCATCAGCACGAGCGTGAGGTCGTCGGCGGTGAAGTCCGGCCGCAGCCTGCCCGTCGCCTTGGCGCGGGCCACCAGCCCGGCGAACGCCTCCTCCGCCCGCGCGCGTTGCTCGTCCACCGGCACCGCGTCGGGGAACGCGGCCAGGAACGCCGCGCTGAACCCCCGGTCGCGCGCCTGCATCTCGCACAGCTTCTCCACCACCCGGCAGAAGCCGCGCCACGGGTCGGGGTCCTCGGCCGCCACGTGCACCGCGTCCGTGCAGGCCGCCAGCTGGTCCGCGAACACCTCCGTCACCAGCGACCCCTTGGTGGGGAAGCGGCGGTAGAGGGTCGCCACGCCGACCCCCGCGCGGCGGGCGATCTCGGTCATCGACGCGTCCAGCCCGACCGCGGCGAACGTCTCCCGCGCCGAGGTCAGGATGCGGTCGCGGTTCTGCCGCGCGTCCACGCGCAACCGAGACGTCTCACCGGGCACGTCTCTCACTTTAGCTCAAGTGGAAGGCCCCTTCCGGTTAGCGTGTTAGCGTCGAAGTGGAAGGTGGCTTCCACTTACGAGGGGTGAAGATGCGCGCAGCGCTGTTCGACCGGTACGGCCCGCCTGAGGTCCTGTACGAGGGCACCGTCCCGGACCCGGTGGTCCAGCCGGGTCAGGTGCTCGTCCGGGTCCACGCGGCGAGCGTCAACGGCGGTGAGCTGATGGGCCGGGACGGTCGGCTGAAGCTCCTGCTCGGCCGGCGGTTCCCGAAGCGGACGGGCATCGACTTCGCGGGCGAGGTCGTGTCCGGACCGGGCTTCGAGCCCGGCGCGCACGTGTGGGGCGGCCTGCCGCGCGGTTCCTTCGGCAGCGCCGCCGAGTACGTCGCCGTCGCCCCGGACCGGCTCTCGGCCAGTCCCGCCGGCCTCGACCTGGTGCACGCCGCCGCCCTGCCCGGCGTCGGCACCACCGCCATCACCGCGTTGCGGGACAAGGCGCGGCTGCGCCCCGGTGAACGCCTGCTCGTGCGCGGGGCGAGCGGGGGAGTGGGCAGCGTCGCCGTGCAGCTGGGCAAGGCCTACGGCGCGCACGTCACCGCGTTGACGAGCGGCGCCACCCTCGACTTCGTCCGGGAGCTGGGCGCGGACGACGCGCTCGACTACCGCATCGATCCCGCCCGGCTGGGCCGCTTCGACGTCGTCCTCGACACCCGCGGCAGCACGCCCGCCGCGTACCGACGCCTCCTCGGTCCCGGTGGCCGCATGGTCGGCATCGCGTTCCGCTCCGCCGCGGACGTCGGCTACCTCCTGGCCTCCTCGGTGTTCGGGTCGCGCCGGGTCCGGTTCTTCAGCGGCAACCCCACGACCGCCCTGTTCGCGGATCTCGCCGCGCTGGTGGAGAGCGGCGCGGTCCGGCCGGTGGTCGACACCGTCCACCCGCTCGCCGCGATCGCGGAGGCCCACCGCGCGCTGGAGGCCGGTGGCGTGCGCGGGAAGCACGTGGTCCGGGTGGTGTGAGGGACCGCTGCGGTCCTCGCGCCGACCGTCACCGGGGCGGAACGGCTGGTCGCGCGGCGGGAGCGGGGCGTGGTCGCGGTGGCGCTCAGACGGGTCGTCGCGACGCGCCGGCGATCACGGCGGCCACCGCGCACAGGACGGCGGTCCAGACCAGGGTGGCGTCGGTCGACGTGCGGTCCGCGACGATCCCGGCCAGCCACGGGCCGGCGGTCTGCCCGATCGCGAACAGCGTGGTGAACGCGGCCAGCGTCGCGGTCCAGTCGGCGGGCGGGACGGCGGTCCGGATGAGCGCGGTGACGGCGGCGGGCACGCCCATGAACGTCGCCCCGTAGACGATCGCGGAGCCGAGGATGACCGGCGGTGTCGGCGCGACCAGCGCGAGCGCCGACCCGGCGCCGAGGACGGCGAGCACCGCGGTGAGCGCTCGGGTGCCGGCCCAGGAGGTGATGGGTCGGCTCCACAGCACGGGCGCGGCCACGACGGCCAGGCCGAGGGCCGTCCACGTCAGCACCACCTGCCAGGTCGGGGCGTGCCGGTCGACCAGGTACGCCGACAGGAACGTGATGTAGGTGATGTACCCGACCGCGAACAGCAGGTACGCCAGGGCGATCCGCCAGAGCGGGCGCACCCGCGCCCGTCCCGGGCCGGCGGCGGGCGCCTCGCCGTCCACCCGTGCGGCGGTCCAGCCGACCAGTGTGGCGACCCCGGCGGCCACACCCAACCCGATCCAGGCCACGCGCCAGTCGTCGCCCAGCACCGGGATGGTCGCGCCGCCGAGCACGATGCCCAGGCCGGTGCCCGCGAAGTACACGGTGATGGGCGTGCCCGACCCGACGTGGCCGGCCAGTCGCGACGCGATGACCCCGCCGGCGATGAACACCACCGCTCCCGCCACCCCGGCGGCGGCCCGCGCGACCAGCAGCACCACGAAGTCGTCGCTGAGCGCGGTGGCCGCCAACGTGAGCGCGGTGAGCGCCATGCCCCAGCGGAAGGCGGTGGCGGTGCCCGTCCGGCGGACGACGGCGGACGTCACCAGCGCGCCGAGGAGGTAGCCGAGCCCGTTGGCGGTGCTCATCGCCCCGGCGGCGGCCAACGTCCACCCCAGGTCGTCGCGCATGGCGGGCAGGAGCAGCCCGTAGGCGAAGCGGGCCAGGCCCAACGCCGAGGCGGTGCCCAGCGCCAGCCGCGCCGCCTGCCAGGTCGCCCGGCCCATGCGTCCCCCAGAGATCGAACCGATCGGTACGACGTGGACGCTAGCACCTGATCGAACCGATCGGTACGATCTGTGCCATGCCAGTGGCCAAGGGCACGACCATCGACCCGGTGCGCACCCGGGCCGCCATCCTGGAGGCGGCCATCCCGGTGCTGTACGAACGGGGGCTCGACGGGATCGGCGTCGCCGAGCTGTGCGCCGGCATCGGGGTGTCCAAGGAGACGCTCTACCGCCACTTCGGCACCAAGGACGGGCTCGTGCGCGCGGTCCTCGAAGCGCGCAGCGAACGGACGACGCGGTGGCTGACCGAGTCCGTCGCCGCCGCCTCCGACCCCGCCGAGCAGCTCGCCGCGGTGTTCGACACCTTGCAGCAGTGGTACGACGAACCGGTCTTCCGCGGCTGCGCCATGGTCAACGCCGCCGCGCAGCACCACGTCGACCCGGTGCGCGCCATCACCGCGCGCCACCTCGACGGGTACCTCGCCCTGCTCACCGGGATCGCTGCACGCGCCGGCGCCACCGACCCGCACGTCCTGGGACGCCAGCTGCTCATGCTGGTCGAGGGCGCGACCGTCGTCGCCCAGCACCACGGCGCGGCCGACGCCGGCGACCACGCCCGCCGCGCCGCGCTCACCCTGCTGGCGGCCGCCGGAGCCTCCTGAACTCGCCCCGTTCGGCGGAGTGACACGTCGGCGGACGGCGGGACCATGGGTCGGGGGGCACTCATGGAATTCGGTCGAAGAACCTTCATCCAGGCAACCGGACTCGTGGCGCTGGGCTCGTGGGAGCGCGACTGGGACCGGCTGCGCCGCAAGCTCACCGGCAGGCTGGTACTGCCCGGTGACGACACTTACGACACCGTGCGCCGGCCGTCCAACACCGTCTACGCGCACCGCAGGCCGGCCGCCGTCGCGCTGTGCGCCGACGAGTCCGACGTCGCGCGGTGCCTCGACTTCGCCGCACGGGAACGGATCCCCGTCGCCGCGCGCAGCGGCGGGCACAGCTACGCCGGCTACTCGGTGCCCGAGGGCGGTCTCGTGATCGACCTCGCCGCGCTGCGCGACATCCGGATCGACCACCGAGGTCACGTCGAGGTCGGCTCCGGCGTGCGGATGCTCGACCTGTACGACGAGTTGGCCAGGGCCGGCCGGTTGCTGCCCGCCGGGTCGTGCCCCACGGTGGGCATCGGCGGGCTCGCGCTGGGCGGCGGCATCAGCGTCGTGGGTCGCGAGTACGGCCTGACGTGCGACCACCTGCTCGCCGCGCGGGTCGTGACACCGGGCGACTCGCCGCGCCGGACGGACGCGCACACCGAGCCCGACCTGTTCTGGGCGCTGCGCGGCGGCGGTGGCGGCAACTTCGGCGTCGTCACGTCGTTCCGGTTCGACACCGCGCCCGCCCGCGACGTCACCGTGTTCGCCCTGGAGTACGCGGTGGGCACGGCGACCGACGTGCTCGGCGCGTGGCAGGAGTGGATGACGGGCGCCCCGAACGGGCTGTGGACGGCCTGCAACGTCGGCGCAGGCACCCCGCCGCGGGCCAACGTCGCCGGCAGCTGGATCGGGCCCCAGGACGAACTGACCCGGCTGCTCGACCGGTTCACCGCGAAGGTCGCGCCGACCGTCCGCACGGTGCTGCCGCTGGACTACGGCAGCGCCATGCGGTACTTCGCCGGCTGCCTGCCCGCGTGCACGCCGTCCGACGGCTCGCCGTTCGTGGCCTCGTCCAGGATGCTGCACCGCCCGGTCGACCCGGCGCGGGTCGTCGCACTGCTGGAGGGGCGGCGGGCGGGCCGGGCCCAGTTCGACTCGTTCGGCGGCGCGATCGCGCGCGTGCACCCGGAGGCGACCGCGTTCCCGCACCGCCGGGCCATCGCGAGCGCGCAGGCGTTCGTCGACGTGGTCGACGTCAGCGAGGCCGAGGCCCGCCGCACGGTGGCGGACCTGCGCGACGGCATGGGCCACGACACCGGCTACGTCAACTACATCGATCCCGACATGCCGGACTGGCCGACCGCC